>JBBKVJ010000075.1:0-11853 GCA_037968375.1 Paracoccaceae bacterium
CGATGGCCCGGCTCATGGCCCAACTCGTGATCGTCGGCCTCGGCAAAAACGTTGTCCGAACTCTGTGGGGCCGGGCGATTCGGCGGCGACGCTGGCTTGTCGTCGGAGCCGTCGTCATCTTCGTCCTCGGTTTCGTCGTCTGTGTCGTTTTCACCGTCGTCGTCATCCGTACCAGAGGCAGTGACGGCATCGGGTCTGTCGAACGGCGCCGCTGTGGGTTTTACTTCGTCATCGGCCTCGGTGTCGTCTTCGTCCGGGCGATCCTCCGCGCCGGGGTCGCCAGTCGCGGCCTGTGTCCGTCGCAGCGCCGCCTCGGCGTCCAGATCCCGGCCCGGCTGAGTCTTGGGATGCTCGCCTGCGCCCAGTGTGGCCGTGCCGAGTACCTGTGAGGCGACGATGTCAGATGCACCGGGCTGACCGGTCTTGCCCGGGGATGCTGGCTCAACCTCGCCATCCCCGGCGGGTTCCTCGACGGTCCGATCAGGATCGTGCCCGGTCTCTGCGCCAAAGTCGGGGCGTGCCTGCGCAACCGTCTGGGCGGGGCCCGGCTCGGGCATTTGCAGACTGTCCTCGTCGGGCAGGTCCGGCGTGTACGTGTCTTTCGGCAAATCGTCATGCTCCCGTGCGGTCATCCCGGTCGCGGGATCGCTGTCGTCCGCAGGGCTTGCGACACCGACTTTGGCCTGTGGCGCAACGTCGTTCGTCGGTCCCGTCAGAACCGGGTCAGAATGATCGTCTTCCGAGAAGATTGATACCGGCGTTTCCTCGGCAACATGGTTGCGGGCCAGCATTGTGCGGATTCTTGCCAACCGGGCGACGACACTTTCACCCGGCATCTGCGGCACCTCGACACCGCCGACATGGGTGGCGCTGCGGTGACTGCGGTAGCCCGGTACCGGCGACCCAGGGTCGTCGCCTGGGTCATCCTCGGTATCGGCGCCGTCAGGAACCTTGTTTTCAGCGCTTTGCCGCAGGCGTACACTGCCCTGATCCACTTCGGCCATAACGCGTTTCTTGATCTCGCGCTCGGCGATGCTTTCCAGCATCCTGGCATCGGGCACCGGCGGCACGGCGCCGAAATACCGGTCTTCGGCAGAAAGATCGCGAAAGTACTCGGCAACGGCCTTCATCGTATCAAAGGCCTCGTCGAATCCCTCGAGTGTACAGGAGAACGTCCCATACGACACCGTCAGCACTCGCTTGCCGTTTACCAACGCATCTTCGCTTTCTGCATTGTCCTTCAACGATTTGCCTATCACTCTTAAGGTCTGAATTGGGCGCGGAACTGGGGAGCGGGAAGTATGTTTTCACGTCTGAATTGTGAATAATCGCGATTATGTGGACAATACTGGGGCGTCTTTGCAGATTGTAGACACAATCTACGGGGTAACGCTGGTTGGCGGGGCCGAGTTCCAGCCGGACGTTCTGTCCCAGGCACTTGATCACGCTCCAATCGTGGTCGCTGCCGACGGCGGTGCGGCGCGAGCCGTTCAGTACGATCTGGAACTGGCAGCGGTGATCGGCGACCTCGATTCACTCGATGCCGCCACACGCGCAACCCTTCCCCAAGGTAAAGTTCACTTCATTCCGGACCAGGAAACAACCGATTTCGACAAATGTCTGGCCCGGATTACTGCGCCGATCATCCTGGCGGTCGGCTTTACGGGGGCGCGTCTGGACCATCAGCTGGCGGTTTTTTCGACGCTTGTTCAATGGGCTAGCCAGCCCTGTGTGGTGATGGGACCGGACGATGTGGCGTTCGTGGCGCCACTATCTCTCAAGCTGCAACTGCCTGTCGGAACTCGCCTTTCGCTCTATCCGATGGCGCCGGTGACAGGGACAAGTCGGGGCCTGCGCTGGCCGATCAAGGGAATCACTTTCGCGCCGGATAGCCGCATCGGCACGTCGAATGAGGCGGCATCGCCCGAGGTTTCGCTGCGGTTCTCGGACCGCAGGATGCTGGTGATCCTGCCGCGCGATTGCTTGGCTGAGGCGATCAGATCGGTGGCGCCGGAATTTGTCGCGACAACTGTCGCTCGCGGTGAATGACGTAGAGGCCCGAGGCGGCGATGACGACGATCCCGACCCATGTCATCAGGCGTGGGAAGTCGCCGAAGACCAGATAGCCGAATAGGACGGCGCTGATGATTTCCAGGTAATGCAGCGGCGCCAATGTCGCCGAAGGCGCGAATTTCAGCGCATAGGTGATTGCCATGTGGCTGATCGTGGCGGCAATGCCGACACCGGCCAGATAGCCCCAGGCAACGCCCTGCGGCCAGCTGATCGCCAGGCTCGAGATGCCTGTACCTGATCCGATCAGAAGGATCGGCGCGGCAATAGCGACGCCCAGAAGGGCGGTGTGGAACTGCATCGTCACCGGGTGCATCTGGCGCGACAGGATGCGGGTGACGATCATGTAAAGCGCGAAGGAAAGCGCCGTGCCGAGCGGGTAAAGCGCTACCGTGCCAAAAATCAACAGGCTTGGCTGGATCACCAGAAGCGCGCCGGCAAAGCCCACGGCGGATGCAATGATCCGGCGCGGGCCCACAGCCTCGCCGAAGAATGCCCAGCCGAGGAGTAAAAGCAGGAACGGCTCGACAAAGACGATGGCCAGCGCATCGGCGACCGGCATCACCGCGACGGCAGAGACGAAGGTGAAGGTCGACAGGATCAGGAACACAGCGCGCAGCACGGTTAGACCAAGGGCGCGGCGCGAGATCGCGAATGGCAGGCCGACAAGCGCCGCAATCGGTGCCATCAGCAGCGCCTGAACGGCAAACCGTGTCACTGTGATCTGGCCGACCGAAATGGTCGCCGCCGCAAGCTTGGCCGACACGTCAAGCAGCGGCGCGATGATGCAAAACGCGATCATCAGCGTGACGCCGGTCAGGATGCGGTCAGAGGTGGGGGTGTCGGCGGTGGTCATGATCCGGGGCGTAGCAGGACGCGCGGCGCGTCGTCCATGCCGAATGCGACATTTGCGCGGGCGCTGACAGCGGCCGCTCCGGTGGGCGCCATTAGCCACGCCGGGCTGGCCCTGGGCGCGTGGCTGAGGTGCGCGGCGGGCCGGGTCTGCGACGGGGTGCCGGGCTGCGTCTCGCCTGATACGGGACTGCCGGACTGCGGCGGTTGACCTCGGGCGCTTTCGCTCGGACTGTCTTGGGCAGGTGGAAATCTTGCGGGGTGCGGCGATGCGGGTTTTGATGATCGGTGGCACTGCCCTGACCGGGCTGCACCTGATCGGCGAACTGATGGGCAATCCGTCGGTATCGGTGCATGTGCTCAGCCGGACCGGCAAGCCGGTGTTCTGCGAGACGGCGCATCGCGGCGACCGGCGGGTGCCCGGTGTCTTGCCGCGGACCTTGGCCACGGTCCGCCCCGATGTGGTCGTCGACATGGTTCCTTTCACCGAAGCCGATGCTGCCGGGCTGATTACGGCGTTGGAGGGCCACGGCAAGGCTGTGCCGGTCGTCGCCTGCTCAAGTTCTGACGTCTACGCCGCCTATGGCCGCATTCATGGGACCGAGGATGCTGCAGTGCAGACTTGTCCGATCGACGAGGATGGTGCGTTGAGGCAACGGCTTGGCCCGGAGGGTAAGGCCTATGACAAGCTGGCGGTCGAGCGGCTGCTGAGCGGCGCCCTTGACGATGTGACGATCCTGCGGTTGCCGGTGATCTACGGCTGGCCCGATGCGTCGCGGATCGCGGCATATCTGGACCGGATGCTGGACGCGGCCGAGGAGATCGTGTTGGCGCCGCAACGCGCGGCGTTTCGAATATCGCGCAGTCTGCACAAGAACGTCGCTCATGCTTTGGCGCTTGCGGTGTGGGCGGGGGCGTCGGGGCGTCGTCTCTACAATGTGGCCGAACCCGAGGCCTGGAGTGAGGCCGAATGGGCCGGGCGGATCGCTGCGGCCTGCGGCTGGCGCGGGCGGATCAGAACCGATGGCGATGGCGGCGGGCCGGTTCAGGATCTGACGGTGTCGTCAACCCGGATCAGGGCCGAACTGGGCTATGCCGAGGTCCACACGCCCGAGGCTGGTCTGGCCGAGGCAGTCGCGTTTCACGCCTGGCAACGGCGTGGCATCCGGTATCAGAAGGGCTATTGACTGCTCAGCAGTTTGGCACGTTCACCGCCAACCCGCCCAGCGAGGTTTCCTTGTACTTTTCCATCATGTCGGCCCCGGTCTGGCGCATCGTCTCGATCGCCGCATCCAAGGGCACCAGGTGCGAGCCGTCGCCGCGCAGGGCCAGCGAGGCGGCGGAAACCGCCTTGATGGCACCCAGGCCGTTGCGTTCGATGCAAGGCACCTGCACCAGCCCGCGCACCGGGTCGCAGGTCATGCCCAGATGGTGCTCCAAGGCGATCTCGGCGGCGTTTTCGACCTGCGCGGGCGTGCCGCCCAGCACCGCCGCCAGCCCGGCGGCGGCCATCGCGGCGGCAGACCCCACTTCCGCCTGACAGCCGCATTCCGCACCACTGATCGAAGCGTTGATCTTGACGACAGCACCAATCGCCGAAGCCGTCAGCAGGAAATCCCCGACCTTGCTCCGGTCCGCCCCCGGCACATGATCGAGCCAGTAGCGGATCACCGCAGGCACCACGCCCGACGCGCCGTTCGTGGGGGCAGTGACCACCTGACCGCCCGCCGCGTTCTCTTCGTTCACCGCCATCGCATACATGCTCATCCAGTCGTTGATGACATGCGGTGGGGTCAGGTTCAGGCCGCGCTCGGCCAGCAGTTTCTCATGGATCGCCTTGGCGCGGCGTTTCACCTTCAGCCCGCCGGGCAGGATGCCGTCCACCGCCAGCCCCCGGTCGATGCAGTCGGTCATCACCTGCCACAGCCGATCCAGCCCGCGGTTCACGTCGTCCGGCGAGCGGACCACATGCTCGTTGCGGCGCTTCAGATCGGCGATGGTCAGGCCCGACGCCTCGGCCATTTCCAGCATCTCGGCCGCTGTCTTGAACGGGAACGGGATCACCGGGCCTTGCGGTTCGCGGCCCGATTTGCTTTCGGCCAGTTCCGCCTCGGTCAGGACGAAGCCGCCACCGATTGAGTAATAAGTCTCTTGAAAGATCGCATCGCCCTGCGCATCGACCGCCATCAGGATCATCCCGTTGGCATGACCAGGCAGCGCCGCGCCCCGGTCGAATTTCAGGTCCGTCTCGGGATCAAAGGCCAGTGCCCCAAGGCCCTCGGGCATGACCTGCCGCTCGCCCCGGATCACAGACAGCGCCGCCTCGGCCTTATCCGCATCATAGGTCTCGGGCAAAAACCCCGCCAGGCCCAGGATCACCGCACGGTCGGTGGCATGGCCGACGCCGGTGAAGGCCAGCGAGCCGTGCAGGCTGGCGCGCAGCCCTTTGGGCCGGAACGGCGAGGCGCGGAGCGCGTCCAGAAACCGTGCCGCGGCCACCATCGGCCCCATCGTATGTGACGACGACGGGCCGATGCCAACCTTGAACATCTCGAAGACGCTGACGAACATGGGCCGTTTGCTCCCGATCCCGATCCCGACACTGGCGCAGATTGCGCCAAAGCACCCCGCCCGGTACGCCGGAAAGCGACATCTGACAACCCGCAGCGGCCATCGTCGCCCGCGCAGACCGTCCACGCGCGCAATTCGCCCTCGCGGCTGGCCATGAAACTTCCTATAACGGCCCCGGGTAGCGCGCGGAGGCTGAAAATGAGTACCGATCTTTCCCCGATGGACAAGGCCAAGTTCCTTGCCGCCAAGCGCTCGGTCGCGTTTGTCGAGAACGGCATGCGGGTCGGTCTTGGCACCGGATCGACCGCCGCCTTCATGGTGCGCTGCCTGGGCGAGCGGGTGCGCGACGAGGGCCTGCGGATCACCGGCGTGCCGACCTCAACCCAGACCGCCGATCTGGCGCGCGAGCAGAAGATACAAGTGGCCACACTCGACGATGTGAAATGGCTCGACCTGACCATCGACGGCGCCGACGAATTCGATGCCGATCTGGCTCTGATCAAGGGCGGCGGCGGCGCGTTGCTGCACGAAAAGATCGTTGCCACCGCCTCGGACCAGATGATTGTCATCGCCGATGCCGCGAAAGAGGTCGGCACGCTGGGGTCGTTCCCGTTGCCGGTCGAGGTGATCCGGTTCGGTTGCAACACCACCAAGGCGCTTATCGAAGAGGCGCTGATCTCGCTTGACGTTATGGGCCGTGGCACCGCGATCCGGCAAAAGGATGGTGCGAATTTCATCACCGACGAGGGCAACCTGATCCTCGATCTGGAACTGAACCGGATCGGCAATCCGCGCCAACTGGCGCTGATGCTGAACCAGATCCCGGGCGTGGTTGAGAACGGGCTGTTCATCGACATCTGCGATATCGTCATCATCGGTCACGGCGATGGCAGGGTCGAGCTGCGCGATATCAACAAGGGCAGCACCACCGAGGAAAAGATCGACTTCCTCGACGAGGGCAACATCTTTGCCGACCTTGCAGAGTGAGGGCAACGTGACCTTCGACTACGACCTTTTCGTCATCGGCGGCGGTTCGGGCGGTGTACGCGCGGCACGGCTTGCGGCCTCCGAGGCGGGCGCAAAGGTCGGTCTGGCTGAAGAAGACCGGATGGGCGGTACCTGCGTGATCCGGGGCTGCGTGCCGAAAAAACTGATGGTCTATGCCTCAGGCTACCGCGAGGCGATGGCCGAGGCCGCCGATTATGGCTGGGAGGTGACGGCGGGCGGCTTTGACTGGCCGGTGTTCCGCAAGCGGCTGCATTCCGAACTGGACCGTCTCGAAGAAGCCTATCGCACCACGCTGAAGAATGCCGGCGTCAACGTCCACGATGCCCGCGCCGTGTTGGAAGACCCGCATACGGTGCGGCTGTCCACCGGCCAAAAGCTTACCGCCAAGCACATCCTGATCGCCGTCGGCGGGCATCCCGACGTGCCCGCGCGCAAGAATGCGGACCTGGGCATAACCTCGGCCGACATCTTCCTATTCGACCAACTGCCGAAGTCGATCCTGATCGTTGGTGGCGGCTATATCGCGTCGGAAATGGCCTGCATCCTGAACGGTCTGGGTGTCGAGGTGACGCAGTTCTATCGCGGCGCGCAGATTTTGCGCGGCTTTGATGACGAGGCGCGCGGCCATATCGCCGAATCCATGAAGGACGATGGCATCGGCCTGCATGTCGGCACCGATGTGATCGAGATGCGGGCGGCGGGCAAGGACGGCGACCACGGTGTATGGGTCAAAGGCTCGGACGGGTCCGAACGCGCCTATGACAAGCTTCTCTGGGCCACCGGACGCAAGCCGAACACCGGTGATCTGGGGCTCGACAAGGCGGGTGTCACGGTCGGGCGGCGCGGCGAGGTCGTGGTCGACAAATACAGCCAGACCAACGTGCCCTCAATCTTTGCGGTGGGCGATGTGACCAACCGGCTGGCGCTGACGCCGGTCGCGATCCGCGAAGGTGCGGCCTTCGTCGAGACCGTGTTTCATGGCCGCCCGACCGCGTTCGATCACGATTTGGTGCCGGGTGCTGTCTTCACCCAGCCGGAATACGGCTATGTCGGGATGACCGAGGAACAGGCCCGCGAGCAGCAGCCGATCGAGGTCTACTGCACCTCGTTCCGCGCGATGCGAACCGCGTTTCTGGGCCGCACCGTCCGGGTGATGATGAAGCTGATCGTGGCCTGCGAAGACCGCCGTGTCCTGGGCTGCCACATCGTTGCACCCGAGGCCGGCGAGATGATTCAGCTGGCCGCCATCGCGATCCGCATGGGCGCCACGAAAGAGCAATTTGACGACACCTGCGCCGTTCATCCGACCATGTCGGAAGAGCTGGTGACAATGAAGACACCGGTGCGAACCGGGTAAAGCCGCTTGATTTCTTGGGCGGGATGACCAATTAGCACTCTAACCTGAAGACGGATACCAAAAGGGGATATTACCTGCATGGCTGGCAATAACGGCGGACCCTGGGGCGGCAGCGGCGGCTCTGGCGGCGGTGATGACGACGAGCCGAGAGGCGGACGGCGCAGGCCGGGCGGTGATGGGCCGCAGATGCCCGAGATCGACGAGATCGTGAGAAAGGGGCAGGAACGCCTGCGCGTGCTGATGGGTGGCCGAGGCGGTCGCACCGGCGGCAATGGTGCTGGCCCCGGCGGCGGCGATGGCTTCAAGATGACCCGCTCGACCTGGCTTCTGGCCGGTCTGGCGCTGGTCGCGGTCTGGGTGTTCTCGTCGTTCTACACGGTCCGTCCGGAAGAACAGTCGGTCGAACTGCTGCTGGGCGAGCGCTATCAGGTCGGCAATCCCGGCCTCAATTTCGCGCCCTGGCCGGTGGTGACCTATGTGGTCATACCGGTGACGCGGGAAAACACCGAGAACATCGGCAACTCCTCGGGCAACCGGGGTGAGAACGGGCTGATGCTGACCACCGACGCCAATATCGTCGATATCGATTTCCAGGTGGTCTGGAACATCAACGACCCCGAGAAATTCCTGTTCAACATCGCTGACCCGCAACTGACCGTGCGCGCGGTGTCGGAATCCGCAATGCGCGAGATCATCGCCGAAAGCGAACTGGCGCCGATCCTGAACCGCGACCGCGGTGTCATCGCCGACCGGGCGCTGGCGACAATTCAGGAAGCGCTGGACGAATACGAAAGCGGCATCAACATCGTGCGTCTGAACCTGGAACGCGCCGACCCGCCGTCCGAGGTGATCAATGCTTTCCGCGAAGTGCAGGCGGCGGAACAGGAACGCGACCGGCTGGAACGTCAGGCCGATGCCTATGCCAACACCGTGCTGGCCGGATCGCGCGGTCAGGCCGCGCAGATCCTTGAACAGGCTGAAGGTTACCGTGCCCAGGTGGTGAACGAGGCCGAGGGTGAGGCGAGCCGCTTTCTGGCCGTCCTGACCGAGTACCGCAATGCGCCGGAGGTGACGCGCAAGCGGCTGTACCTCGAGACGATGGAGCAGGTGCTGGGCGATGTCGACAAGGTGATCCTTGACTCAGGCGTCAGTGGCGCCGGAGGCGGGCAGGGCGTCGTGCCCTATCTGCCGCTGAATGAGCTGCGCCGCAATTCAACCGAAACCGGGGGTAACTGAGCCATGAGGAAAACTGCATTTCTGATCCCCGTCGTCGTCATCGCCATAGCGGCCCTGCTGTCGTCTGTGTTCATCGTCGACGAGCGTGAAAAGGCGCTGGTCCTGCAATTTGGCCAGATCAAGCAGATCAAAGAGGATCCGGGCCTCGGCTTCAAGATCCCGCTGATCCAGGAGGTTGTGCGCTACGACGACCGCATCCTGTCGCTTGATACCGACGAGATCGAGGTGACGCCCTCGGACGACCGGCGCCTGCGCGTCGACGCCTTCGCGCGTTACCGCATCGCCGACGTGAGACAGTTCCGTCAGGCCGTAGGTGTCGGCGGTCAGCGCGCCGCCGAAGACCGCCTGTCGTCGATCCTGAACGCGCAGATCCGCGAGGTTCTGGGTTCGGAATCGGTGACCTCGGACACCATTCTGTCGCCCGATCGGCGGATCCTGACCAACCGCATCCGCGACCAGTCGCGCGCGCTGGCCAATTCGCTGGGGCTTGATGTGGTGGACGTCCGACTGAAAACCACGAACCTGCCTGACCAGAACCTTGAGGCGACATTCGCACGGATGCGCGCCGAGCGGGAGCGCGAAGCCGCCGACGAAGTCGCGCGCGGTAACGAGGCGGCGCAAAGGGTTCGCGCCCAGGCCGACCGGACCGTGGTCGAACTGGTCTCGGATGCCAACCGCCAGGCCGATATCACCCGAGGCGAGGCTGACGCGCAAAGAAACGCGACCTTCGCCGAAGCCTTTGGCCAGGATCAGGAGTTCTTCGAATTCTACCGCTCGCTGACCGCCTATACCCGGGCGCTGAAGGGCTCGAACTCGACGCTGGTCATTACCCCCGACAGCGAGTTCTTCGATTATCTGGCCAATCCCAACGGTCGGGTTCCGGCGGAGGCCCCGCAGGCACCATGATCGCTTTGGCCCTTCTGGCCATCGCACTCGTCTTAATCCTCGAGGGGCTGGTGCTTGCACTGGCCCCTTCGCGTATCGAAGAGGCGCTGGCATTTCTAGCAGCCCTCAAACCCGAAACCCGGCGCCTTCTCGGGCTGACAGCACTGGCTGTGGGCACCATGATCCTGGCTCTTGCCCGCGCGCTCGGGGCCTGAGACACTGCACACAATCGAGTCACAGCGACGTGAGACGACGTGGCCGGGGTTTGCGTTGCCACTCCGCGCGCCTATCTTGCATCTGACACAATACGTGCGGCCACCCCATGGCCGCTCAGTACATATCAAGGAGCAGCTTCCGTGACATCAAAGGTTCTCATCCTCCCGCGACCGCAGATCGCAGCACCGCTTGGCGCGCTACTGGCGCTGATGCTGGCGGTGGCGCTGCTGTTCGCCCAGACGATTCGTGCCGAAGCGCAGACCTCGCCCAGCAGCTTCGCTGATCTCGCCGAACAGATCAGCGACTCGGTGGTGAACATTACCACGTCAACCTCGGTCTCGGCCCCAACGCTGCCCGGTCCGGTCGTCCCCGAAGGCTCACCGTTTGAGGATTTCTTCCGCGACTTTGGCAATCCCGGCAACCCCAATGGGCCGCCGGGCGCACCGCCGCAGCGCAGCCAGGCGCTGGGCTCAGGCTTTGTGATCTCCGAAGACGGCTATATCGTCACCAACAATCACGTCATCGATGGTGCCGATGAGATCGAGATCGAGTTTTTCTCGGGTCGTCGGCTGCCCGCAAAGGTGATCGGCACCGATCCTAATACCGACATCGCGCTTTTGAAGGTCGAAAGCGAAGCACCGCTGAAATTCGTCAGCTTCGGCGACAGCGATCTGATGCGCGTCGGCGACTGGGTGATGGCGATGGGCAACCCGCTGGGGCAGGGCTTTTCGGTCTCCGCCGGTATCGTCTCGGCGCGCAACCGCGAATTGTCCGGCACCTATGACGATTACATCCAGACCGATGCCGCGATCAACCGGGGCAACTCGGGCGGGCCCTTGTTCAACATGGACGGTCAGGTGATCGGCGTGAATACTGCGATCCTGTCGCCCAATGGCGGCTCGATCGGCATCGGCTTTGCGATGTCTTCGGCGGTGGTTACCAATGTCATCGACCAGCTGCGCGAGTTCGGCGAAACCCGGCGCGGCTGGCTGGGCGTGCGCATTCAGAACGTGACCGACGATGTGGCCGAAGCGATCGGGCTGACCGAGGTGCGCGGCGCGCTGGTCACCGATGTGCCCGAAGGCCCCTCCGCTGCGGCGGGGATCGAGCAGGGCGATGTGATCCTGTCCTTCGACGGCGCCGATGTGGCCGACACCCGCGAACTGGTGCGCAGCGTGGCGGCCACTGCGGTCGGCAAGGAAGTGCCGGTCATCGTGTTCCGCGATGGCAAGACCCAGACCCTGCGGATCACGCTGGGACGCCGCGAAGAGGCCGAGGGTGCCATCCCGGTGGCGCAACCCTCGACCGAGGCACCCGCCGAGGCTGAGGTTCTGGGCCTGACCGTCACCGCGCTGACCGAGGCCATGGCCGAAGAGCTGGGCATCACCGGACGCGTGACCGGTCTTGCCGTGACTGCTGTCGACGAGACCGCCGAGGCCTTCGAGAAAGGCGTGCGTGTCGGCGACGTGATCACCGAAGCCGGTCAGCAGCCAGTGGCGGCCGCCGCCGATCTCGAGGCGCGGATCACCGAGGCGCGCGAGGCCGGTCGCAAGTCGCTTCTGCTTCTGGTGCGGCGCGGTGGCGACCCGCGCTTTGTGGCGCTGACGGTCGCAGAGTGATCGCAACAGCTGACGCTGTTGCAAGGGGCGCCCGGGTGG
>JBBKVJ010000076.1:0-8092 GCA_037968375.1 Paracoccaceae bacterium
GAGGCGTTGGGCGGCTGACCCGCCGGTATCGGGGCGCGCCCCTTTGGCACAGGCATCGACGGGCGATCACAAATCCGTGTCGGCCCTACAAACTCTGGATGTGAGGCCCATATGTCACAGTGGAGGCAGGGATACGGAACATCTCTGCTTCGCTTCACTGTCCCTCGTTCCGCGACTGGCGCCCGACCCTCTGGTTCGGGCGCCTTTTTCTAGGTAGCGTCGCGACCATGCCCAGCTACACCGATGATCATCTGAAACAGATCCTGACAACGACCAAGGTCATCGCTGTCGTCGGCGTATCGGCCAATCAGATCCGGCCCAGCTATTATGTCGCCCGCTATCTGGGGCTGCGCGGATTCCGGGTGATCCCGGTTAACCCGGGTCTTGCCGGGCGGGTGCTGTTCGGCGAGACGGTCTACGCCACGCTTGCCGATATCCCCACCGATATTCCGGTCGACATGATCGATATCTTCCGCCGCTCGGACGCCGTGCCTGCGATTGTTGACGACGCGCTTGCTGTTCTGCCCGCGCTGCGCACGATCTGGATGCAGATCGGCGTGGAACATGCCGAGGCCGCCGCGAAGGCCGAGGCGCGGGGCGTGGCGGTGATTCAGAACCGCTGCCCGAAGATCGAATATCAGCGGCTGTTCGGAGAGCTCAGGATGGGCGGCTTCGCGACCGGGGTAATCTCGTCTCGCTTGTGATATTGGCGGGGCCACGCGAAGATTTTTTGCCTCCGGCGGGAATATTTGAGACCGAAAGAAGCCGATCAGGGGGTGCGCGCAGCCTTTTCCGCAATCCCCGATCGACCCTCGCGGCGGGTCAGTTCGGCCTCGATCTGGGCCAGTGTCACGCCCCGCGCGGCGCACATCACCAAGAGGTGGTACAGCACATCCGCCGCCTCGGCGGTCAGCCGTTCGGTATCGCCTTTCACCGCCTCGACAATGGCCTCGATCGCCTCTTCGCCGAATTTCTCGGCGGCAACCTCGGGGCCTTGCGCCAACAGCTTCGCGGTCCACGAACTGTCCGGGTCGGCGGATTTGCGGGCCTCGATGGTCGCCGCAAGTCGGGCAAGCGCGCTCATGTCAGCCTCATCGGGATGCCGGCGGCGGCCATGTGCGCCTTGGCCTGGCCGATGGTGAAGGTGCCGAAGTGAAAGATCGACGCAGCCAGCACCGCCGAAGCATGGCCTTCGGTCACGCCTTCGACCAGATGATCCAGGGTGCCGACGCCGCCAGAGGCGATCACCGGGATCGGCACGGCATCGGCAATGGCGAGGGTCAGGGCGATGTTGAAGCCCGCCTTGGTGCCGTCGCGGTCCATCGAGGTCAGCAGGATCTCGCCCGCGCCCTTGGCCGCAACTTTGCGCGCGAATGCAACCGCGTCGATGCCGGTCGTGCGCCGACCGCCGTGGGTGAAGATCTGCCATTTGCCGGGGCTGACGGTCTTGGCATCGATGGCCACGACGATGCACTGGCTGCCGAACCTGTCGGCAGCGCGGGCCACCACATCGGGATCGGCCACGGCGGCAGAGTTGAAGCTGACCTTGTCGGCGCCCGCCAGCAGCAGCGCGCGCACATCGGCCACTGTGCGGACCCCGCCGCCGACCGTCAGCGGCATGAAACATTGCTCGGCAGTCCGCGTTACCAGATCGAACATCGTGCCGCGGTTGTCATGGGTGGCGTGGATGTCAAGGAAACACAGCTCATCCGCGCCCGCCGCGTCATAGGCGCGCGCCGCCTCGACCGGATCGCCGGCATCGACCAAGTTGACGAAGTTGACGCCCTTCACGACGCGGCCATCGGCGACGTCGAGGCAGGGGATCAGACGGGTTTTCAGCATGAAACCGCTCGCATCAGCCATTCACGCGATCTTTTATGGGCAATGCGCGCACAAGGCCAGAGGATGCCGCCACAACCGCATTTTGAACCCAAATGGAGACCTGCCGATGAAATACGCCCTTGCCGGAATGGCCCTGGCCCTGTCCGCCGCCACCGCGAATGCCGATGACACGATGCGCGTCGAAAGCAGCCGCGACGTACCGGCAACCATGGATGCCCTTGTGGCAGCCGTCGAAGGCGCCGGTGCGACGGTCTTTGCCCGCGTCGATCACGGCGGCGGTGCGGTCAGCGTCGGCGCCGATATCGGCGCCTCGGAACTGCTGATCTTCGGCAACCCGGCACTTGGCACACCGGCTATTCAGGCCGACCCTCTGGCAGGGCTGTTCCTGCCGTTGAAAGTGCTGGTCTATGAGGACGGCGACAAGGTCTGGCTGGCCTATGAGGCGCCGGAAGAGACGTTCGACGATCTCGACGTTCCGGGTGATGCCGAATACCTGGCCAAGATGACCGGCGCACTGGACAAGTTCACGGTGGCTGCGGCGGGCAACTAGCGTCGCCATCAGATCTGCGCGGCGCGCTTAGCCTTTCAGAGCCACCAGCGCCTGTGCAAGGTCGATGGCCCCATCATATAGCGCGCGGCCCGAAATCGCCCCGTCAAGCCGCGCGCCGCAATCGCGCAACGCCAAAAGATCGTCGAGCGAGGATACCCCGCCCGACGCGATGATCGGCACCTGAACCGACCGCGCCAGAGCCGCTGTGGCCGCCACATTCGGCCCGCCCATCGCGCCGTCGCGATTGATGTCGGTATAGATAATCGCGGCGATCCCGGCGTCCTCGAATTCGCGGGCAAGCTCGGTTGCGGTCAGATCGGTCGCCTCGGCCCAGCCGTGCGTCGCCACCATGCCGCCACGGGCATCCAGTGCGACCGCGATCTGGCCAGGAAACGCCCGCGCCGCCAGCCGGACCAGATCGGGGTTCTCGACCGCGACGGTGCCCAGGATCACCCGGGCGATGCCCTTGCCAAGCCAATCCTCGATGTCGCCCATCTCGCGGATACCTCCGCCCAGTTGACAGGGCACTTCGACCGCCGCCATGATCGCCTCGACCGCAGCTCCATTCACCGGGCGCCCCTCAAAAGCGCCGTTCAGATCGACCAGATGCAGCCACTCGCACCCGGCACCCGCAAAGGCCTGCGCCTGGCCTGCCGGATCGTCGCTGAAGACGGTCGCCGCAGACATCTCGCCGCGCAGCAGGCGCACGCATTGGCCGTCTTTCAGGTCGATGGCGGGGTAGAGGATCATCCGATGTCTCCGATCTTGCGTGCCCTGATTCCAGGGCCAAATGTCCTAGAATGCGTTGCGTGTCTTAATTAATTGTCTTGAGCCAGGCCATGATCGCCGGCCTGACGCTCATCTCGCCGGCCTCGGCGGCCGCTTCTATGACGCCGCGCGCCTCGTCAAGGTTGACCCGCCGCAGCAGATGCTTGACCGGTCCGATCGAGGCTGGGCGCATCGACAGGGTGCGCAAGCCTATTGCTGCCAGACAGACCGCCTCGACCGGGCGCCCGGCATCCTCGCCACAGAATGACAGTGCGGTGCCGGTGACCTCGCAGCGCGCCACGATCTGCTTGAGAAACGTCAGATAGCTGACGTTCAGCGTGTCATAGCGCCGCCGCACCAGCTCATTCTCGCGGTCGGCGGCAAAGAAGAACTGCTTCAGGTCGTTGCCGCCAATCGACAGGAAATCGACGGTCTCGAAAAAACTGTCAGGCGCGAAGGCAAGGCTGGGGGTCTCCAGCATCGCGCCGATCTCGACAGTTTCGGGCAAGACATGGCCAAGCCGCTTTTCACGCTCGATCTCGCGCAGCAGGTATTCGCGCGCCTGCAGAAATTCCTCTTGCTGCGCGACGAACGGGAACATCACGGTCAGCGGCCGCCCATGCGCCGCCCGGATCAGCGCCTGCAACTGCATCCGCATCACACCGGGCTTGTCCAGCCCGACCCGGATCGCGCGCCAGCCAAGGGCGGGGTTCGGCTCGGACGGGCGGCGCATGTAGGGCAGCACCTTGTCGGACCCGATATCAAGCGTGCGGAACGCCACCCGCTTGCCGTTTGCGGCATCCATGACCCGGGCATAGAGCGACGCCAACTCGCCCCGGCGCGGCACCTTGTTGCGGATCAGGAACTGCAATTCGGTGCGAAACAGGCCGACGCCCTCGGCACCCGAGCCATCCAGCGACGGCAGATCGGCCATCAGCCCGGCGTTCATCTGCAACGCCACGACCGCACCGCACAGTGCCTGCGCAGGTTCTTCGCGGATCGAGGCATAGCGCTCCTGCGCCTTGGCCTGCATCGCGATCTTGTCACGGAACGCGGCGGCGACGCTGTCCTCGGGGCGCAGATGCACGATGCCCTGATCGCCATCGACGAGAATCGCATCGCCGTTCAGCGCCTCGGTCGTCACCCCCGCCGCGCCGATTACCAGCGGGATCGCCAGGGCGCGGGTGACGATGGCGGCATGGCTGCCGACCGAGCCTTCCTCCAGCACCACGCCCTTCAGCTTGCGACCATATTCCAGCAATTCGCCCGGCCCGATGTTGCGCGCGACCAGGATCGGGTTGTCGGGCAGAACCGCACCGGTGGTCTGGCCCTGACCGGTCAACAGCCGCAGCAGGCGGTTCGAGATGTCATCCAGATCGTGCAGCCGTTCGCGCAGATAGGCGTCGGGCACCTGACCCATCCGCGCCCGCGCCGAAGATTGCTCTTTCTCGACCGCAGCCTCGGCCGACAGGCCGCGCGCGATATCTTCCTCCATCCGGCGCATCCAGCCCTTCGAGTTGGCGAACATCCGGTAGGTTTTCAGCACGTCGGTATGGTCCGACCCGCCAACCAGTGCAGCGCTTGACAACAGGTCCTCGACCGACAGCCGCAATGCGTCCATCGCGCTGTTCAGCCGCTCCAGCTCGGCGGCCGGATCGTCGGCCACCGGGTTCGTGATCACCACGCGCGGCTCATGCAGCCAGACCCGGCCCTCGGCGGCGCCTTCCTGCCCGACAGCACCGCGAAACGCCACCGGGTGCTTGTGCCGCGCCCCCATCGCAGCGCCCTCGCCGACAAAGGCGCCCAGCTCGGTCATCTCGGCCACGACCATGGCCACGACCTCCAGCGCATAGACCTCGTCATCGGTGAACTGCCGCGCTTCCTTGGACTGCACCACCATGACGCCCAGCTTTTCGCCCAACCGCTGGATCGGCACGCCGAGGAACGAGGAATAAATCTCCTCGCCGGTCTCGGGCATGTAGCGAAATCCGCGCGCCGATGGCGCATCGCCGGTATTGATCGGCTGTCCCGACCGCGCCACCCGACCGACCAGACCTTCGCCCAACCGCATCCGGGTCTGGTGCACGGCCTCTTTCTTCAGGCCCTCGGTAGCGCAAAGTTCCAGCGTTTCGGGATCGCGGAACAGATAGATCGAACAGACCTCGGACTGCATCGAATCGGCGATCAGATGGGTGATCCGGTCAAGCCTCTCCTGGCCCTCGCCCGGCTCGGCAAGAGTGTCCCGCAAGCGCCCAAGCAGCTTGCGGCTTTCAGTTTCCATCCGTTCGGGCATCGGCCCCCGCGTGGTTTTGTCGGGCGGCCTTACGCCACCTTCTCCAACTCGAACGCATCATGGAGCGCCTGCACGGCGAGTTCCATATATTTCCGGTCGATCAACACCGAGATCTTTATCTCGGAGGTTGTGATGACCTTGATGTTGATGCCCTCGCGCGCCAGCGCGGCGAACATCCGTGCCGCCACACCCGCGTGACTGCGCATCCCGATCCCCACCACCGAAACCTTGGCGACATCGGTATCGGCGACCAGTTCGGCGAACCTGATCTCGCCCTTGGCCGCTGCCTCGTTCATCGCCCGCTCGGCACGCCCGACTTGCCCCACGGGGCACGAGAACGTCATATCGGTCTGGCCCTCTTCGGAGATGTTTTGCACGATCATGTCGACGTTGACGCCGGCCTCGCTCAACGGCCCGAAGATTGCTGCCGCGATGCCGGGCCGGTCGGCCACGGAAATCAGCGTCATCTTCGCCTCGTCGCGCGAATAGGCCACCCCGGCCACCACATTGCTTTCCACGATATCCTCCTCGCCACAGACCAGCGTGCCTGCATTCTCGTCATTGTCCTCGAAACTCGACAGGACACGCAGTTTCACCTTGAATCGCATCGCCAGCTCGACCGAGCGGGTCTGCAGCACCTTGGCGCCCAGCGAGGCCAGTTCCAGCATCTCCTCGAAGGCGATCCGGTCCAACTTGCGCGCCCGCGACTCGATCCGCGGGTCGGTGGTGTAGACGCCATCGACATCGGTGTAGATGTCACAGCGCTCGGCCCCAAAGGCCGCCGCGAAGGCAACAGCCGTCGTATCCGACCCGCCGCGCCCCAGCGTCGTGATGCGCCCGTCCTTCGCGATGCCCTGAAACCCCGCGACCACGGCCACTTTCATGCCCTCGGCGAACTTGCGGTCGATGTTCTCGCGCGGAATCTCCTCGATCCGGGCCGAGGAATGCGCCGAGGATGTGCGCAGCGGCACCTGCCAGCCCTGCCAGCTGCGCGCCGGCACCTCCATCTCCTGCAACCGCAAGGCCAACAGCCCGGCGGTGACATTCTCGCCCGACGACACCACCGCATCGTATTCCCGCGCATCGAAGAACGGCGAGGTTTCCTCGACCCAGCCGACCAGCTCATTGGTCTTGCCCGACATTGCCGAGACGATGACGATCACGTCATAGCCGCGTTCGACCTCGCGCTTGACCTTTGCCGCGGCATTGGCGATCCGCGGCAGGTCGGCCACCGAAGTGCCTCCGAATTTCATCACCAGAAGCGGCATCGCATTCCCGAAAAAGCGGCTGAAACCAAGCGCGCGCTGCTTAGGCCAACCCGGGCGGCGGCGCAAGCTTTGTGCCGCACCGGCCCGCACATGGCGCCCGGATGTGGCACCTCAGAACGGCGCGTCGATGCCAAGGGCCCGCGCCTTGTCGCGCAACTCCTGTGCAGTATCCTGTGGCAGGTCGATCCCGGCATCGCGCAGCCGCGCGTCCGACCGTGCCTCGATTTCGCCGGGATAGAAAATCTCGTCGACCCCCGGCTGGCGCGGTGTCGCCTTCAATTCGGCGATCAGGGTTTCCATATCGGCCTCGAATTCGGCCAGCGGACGGCAGGCCGCGATGTCGATGGCCAGAACCAGATGGCCGACGCCGCTGACGCCCTTGGGCTCATACGGCCCGACGATGGACGCGCCAAAGTGGCTGCCGGTCAGTATCCCCGACAGCATGTCCATGATCGTGGCGATCGCATAGCCCTTGTGTCCGGCCATCGGCAGGATCGTGCCCGCGATGCCCGCCACCGGATCGGTGGTCAGATTGCCCGCCGCATCTATGGCCCAACCCTCGGGAATGGCCTCGCCGCGCTGCCGCGCCAGATACAGCTTGCCGCGCGCGACGGCAGTGGTGGCGATGTCCAGCATCATCGGCGGGTGTAGCCCCGCAGGTGCCGCCCAGGACCAGGGGTTGGTGCCAAGCCGTTTCTCGATGCCACCCCAGGGCGCCATCGCCGGGCTGGCGTTGGTCGAGATGAACCCCACACAGCCCGCCTCGGCCGCCATCCGCGTGTAATACATCGCGGTGCCGAAATGCCCCGAGTTCCGCACTGCGACAGCGCCGATCCCGTGTGTCTTTGACAAAGTGATCGCGTGCCGCATAGCGCTCTGCGCCACCACCTGACCGAGACAGCCCAGCCCGTCCATCGTGGCGATGGCGCCTTTGCCCGGATCGGGTGCGGGCGTCGCGGCGATATTGATCGCTCCGCTTTTTACCCGTTCGGCATACCAGAACAGCCGCATCACCCCGTGCGACTGGTGGCCCCAGAGATCGGCCTGCACCAGCGTGTCGGCGACATTCCCGGCGTCCTCGGCGCCGATCCCCATCGCGCGGTAGCAATCAGCCGCAAAGCGCCTCAGATCGTCATGCCGGACGTTTACGCCGCTCATGGCGCGTGTTCGGCCAGGATCGGGCCGGTCTCGCCGCTGTCGACCAGGGTGCGGGTCGCCGTGGTCGCGGCATAGGTCCAGAAAATGCGCAATGCTTGGCTTGCCGAGGGGTTGATGAACCGGTGCGGCACGCCTGCGGGCAGCCATGTCACATCGCCCTCCGCCGCGTCAAAAAAGGCGCCATCGACCTCGACCCGGGCGCGGCCCTTCACG
>JBBKVJ010000077.1:0-2603 GCA_037968375.1 Paracoccaceae bacterium
CGCGGTAGTCCAGGCCGATCTCGGCAGCACGCTTGACCCTCAGGCGGACAACCTCGATCGGCAGGGTCGGCAGCAGATCGGCCCGCGCCCGGCGCCAGCACTGCGCGCGCCACGCGGCACCCGGTTCCATCGTCGGGCCCTTGTTGTGGCCGATCCTACTGGTCATCCTTGCAGTCCATCGTCGACGTAATCCACTTTAGGTCTTCATCTGGTCGCTTTTCGCAAGATACTGAACGTGATCGAAAGAGGACGCTATCAATGAGCGCAATCACGGACAAGCTGCGCCAGCGCCGGGTGCCGGTGCAAGTGATCCGCGAGAACCGCTGGCTGATCGGCCTTGTGCTGGTGCATGCGGGTGCGGCGGTTATCGTGGGCACCTTGTTGGACAAGCCCGTGGTTTTCGGCGTGACCGGCCTTCTGAGCACGCTCTTTGCTTTGGCCGTGCCGATCTTCGTCATGATCCTGATTCTGCGAAGTTTCCTTTACGCTGTGATCTGGGTGCGCCCGGAGCGTCCCCTGAGTTGGTTTTTGAGCGAGATGCGTCGCTCGCTGATCGACGGCAATCGGTTGCTGGGCGGGTCGGTTCGGCTGTTGGTCTTCATCTTCTTCGCCGCCGTCTTTACCTATCTCAAAAGCGTGATCCCGCTGATCCAGGAATTTTCGTGGGACCCCGCTTTCGCGCGCCTCGACTGGTACCTGCATGGCGGCAAAGACCCCTACGAACTGACGATGGCCGTGTTCGGAACGCCGCTGGCGACGGCAGCGCTGAACCTAGTATACGGCGCTTGGTTGTTCCTGGTCTATCTTGTCGTTTTTCTCGCCTGTTTCGCGATCCACGATGCGGTGTCGCGCAACACCTTCCTGTGCGCCTTCGTGTTGACCTGGGCGATCGGCGGAAATTTTCTTGCGACCGTCTTTTCATCGGCAGGACCGGTCTTTTATGAACAGCTCGGCTTTGGCACCACATTCCGACCTCTGGTCGCAACGCTGCGTCACCTGGCCGACATCGGCCCGCTAGAGTCGGTGTCGCTGCAATCGACTTTGTGGCAAGGCTATTCCTCGGGAGACGCCGACAACCTGATTTCAGCGATGCCCAGCATGCATCTGGCCAGCTCGACCTTGATGGCGCTTTATGGCTTTACCTATGCACGCTGGGCGGGGATTTCGCTGACCGTCTTTACCGGCCTCATGCTTGTCGGGTCGGTGCATCTTGGCTGGCACTATGCAGTCGACAGTTACGCCGGCATCGCGCTGGCGCTGATCGGCTGGAAACTCGGCGCCGTTCTTGCGGCCCGGCAGCATCGTGCGGACAGCTGAACGCCGCTATCGCGCGCACCGGGGCTGCCGCCAAGGACTGTAGACCCTCGCCAAGACCAGCCCGTCACCCGCCCCATTCCTGCAGCCGAGCGACGTAGCGCGCCATCGTGTCGATCTCGATATTCACCAGATCGCCTTCGGCCACCGCCCCCCAGGTCGTCGCCGCTTTGGTGTGCGGAATGATATTGACGCCGAACTCGGCCCCCTCAACCTCGTTCACCGTCAGCGAGGTGCCGTTCAACGCCACCGAGCCTTTTTGTGCGATGAACCCGGCCAGCGCATCGGGCGCTCGAAACCGGAACCGCGTGCTGTCACCCTCGGGGGTCAGCGACATCGCCCGGGCCGTGCCATCGACATGGCCCGACACGATATGACCCCCCAATTCGTCGCCGACCTTCAGCGCGCGTTCCAGATTGATCCGATGCCCGACCTGCCAGCCGCGATTGCCGCCCGCCGCACCGATATTGGTTTTCGAAACGCTTTCCGCCGAAATCTGCACATCGAACCAGCCGCCCGTCGCATCCCTGCCCCGGTCGATCACTGTCAGGCAAACACCGTCACAGGCGATCGAGGCTCCGATGGCGATGCCGTCGGGCGCATAGGATGTGCCAATCCGGGCGCGCAGGTCGCCCATCTGCTGCACGGCACGAACCACGCCGATATCGGTGATGATCCCGGTGAACATGGGGCAACCTCCGGCGTTCGGGGTAGCCCGGGGCGCGGGTTCGCGCAAGTGCGCTCAGACTTCGGTAACGTGACCCGTGCAAGACTGCCGCTGCGTTTGGGGATGACAGGACGGGGCCTTGGGCGCTAGGACAGGGTGGGGGCAGTCCGGGGACAACGTTGGAACGCAGGTTTCTTTTCCTTCAGGGCCCGCATGGTCCGTTCTTCCAGTCGCTGGGCAGGATGCTGACCCGCGCCGGGGCCGAGGTCTGGCGCGTGGGTTTCAATGCGGGCGATGCCGCGTTCTGGCGCGACCGGGCACATTACATCCCCCATCACGGCGATCTTGCCGACTGGCCCGCGGCCTTTGCAAAGATCGCCGCGACGCACCGCATCACCGATCTGGTGATCTACGGCGACACCCGGCCCGTTCATGCCACTGCGGTGGCTGCGGCCAAGGCGATGGGGATCACCGTCCATGTCTTCGAGGAAGGGTACCTCAGGCCCTACTGGGTCACCTACGAACGCGGCGGATCGAACGGTCATTCGCGGCTGATGGACCTCGATATGACCGAGATGCAGACCGACCTTGAACGCGCCGAAACCGAGCAACCGCCCGCTCC
>JBBKVJ010000078.1:0-9637 GCA_037968375.1 Paracoccaceae bacterium
CCGCGACCCCGCCACGCTGTCCGGCGGCCAGAAGGCCCGGGTGGCGCTGATGCGGGTGCTGTTGTCTGCGCCGCGCGCGCTGCTGCTGGACGAGCCGTTCTCGCGGCTCGACGCCACGCTGCGCGACCAGACCCGGCGCCTGGTCTTTGACCTTGCGCGCGCGCGTGGGTTGCCGGTGCTGCTGGTGACCCACGATGCTGAAGACGCCGAGGCTGCGGGCGGCGCTGTCGTCAGATTGGGCTGAGGCAGCCTAATAGGTGGCGCGTCCACCCGACAGATCGAAGGTTGCGGCGGTGGTAAAGCTGTTCTCGCGGCTGGCCAGCCAGGCGATCATCGCCGCCGCCTCGTCCAGTTCCAGAAAGCGGCCGCGCGGAATCTTCGACAGCATATAGTCGATATGTTCCTGCTTCATCTGGTCGAAGATCCGGGTCCGGGCGGCTGCCGGTGTGACGCAGTTCACCGCGACATCGACATCGGCCATTTCCTTGCCCAGCGATTTGGTCAACCCGATCACCCCCGCTTTCGACGCCGAATAGGCCGAGGCGTTGGGGTTACCCTCTTTCCCCGCGACCGACGCGATGTTGACGATCCGGCCATAGTTCTGCGCCCGCATCTGGCCCGCAAAGGCGCGGTTGACGTGGAAGGTGCCCACAAGGTTGATCGCGACGATGCTGGCAAACTCGGCGACCGGATAGTCGGCCAAGGGCGCGTTGCTGCCCGCGATGCCGGCCGAATTGACCAGCGCGTCGACGCGATCACACCTGCCCATCGTATCGCGATGCGCGTTCGCGACGCTGTCCCAGTCAGCCACATCCACGGCCACCGCGAAGGCGCCGCCGCCAAGTGCTTTGGCCTTGCTCTTTGCCAGACCCGGGTCGAGGTCCCAGACGGCGATGCGCGCGCCACTGACCGCCAACCGGTCCGCGACGGCCCCGCCGATACCCTGCGCGCCGCCGGTTATGACGACCGTCTGATCGCTGAAATCAAGCTGGTTCATGGTGTCCTCGCTGATAAAGTCTCAAGCGCCGACGCATACAGGCCGATCGCTGCCCCGGCGATCAGCCAAATGAAGGACGATACGATCAAAAGGACAAGCCCTTGATCGGCAGGTCGATCAGAAATAGCCCTCGGCCACCATTTCCTGACCCTCAAGGCGCGTGTAGTCGCCGCTACATATGTCGCAGGGTTCTGCTCCCAGCCATCGCGCCAGCGGTCCGACACGGGGGCGCCGCGAAACCACGGCATTTGCCCGGCTATTCCAGACCGCATTTGCGCCTGATCTACACGTAGCGGATCGCCCGCAGTGCTACTTTCGGGAAAGGCTAGCTATCCGACGTCCGCCCTGCTTAACTCCGGCCATCGATAATGAGACCGATGAGTCTCAGTTCTGGGAGAACTACAAATGACACTTAAACCTACACTTACCGGCTTGGCCGTGGCACTTGCCATGGCCGCGTCGGCCGCGACTGCGCAAACACTTGTCTATTGCTCGGAAGGGTCGCCCGAAGGCTTTGACCCGGCACTCTACACCGCAGGCACGACGTTCGACGCGTCCAGCCACCCGATCTACAACCGCCTGACCCAGTTCAAGGTCGGCACCACCGAGGTGATCCCCGGTCTTGCCGAAAGCTGGGACGTTTCCGAAGATGGCAAGACCGTCACCTTCACTCTGCGCAAGGGCGTCAGGTTTCATTCCAACGCCAATTTCACGCCGACGCGTGATTTCAACGCCGATGACGTGATCTTCAGCTTCAACCGTCAGGGCGTCGAAGATCACCCCTATTTCATGGTGTCGGGTGGCACGTATGAATACTATGGCGGCATGTCGATGCCTGACCTGGTCGAGAGCATCGTCAAGACCGATGATTATACGGTCACCTTCAATCTGACCCGCCCCGAAGCGCCTTTCATCGCCAACATGGCAATGGATTTCGGTTCGATCGTCTCGGCTGAATACGGCGATGCGATGCTGGCTGCCGGCACGCCCGAGATGCTGAACCAGGAACCGATCGGCACCGGGCCCTTCGTCTTCCAAGCCTATCAGAAAGATGCGGTCATCCGGTATACCCGCAACGAGGATTACTGGGGTGACAAGGCCAAGTCCGAGGCGCTGATCTTTGCGATCACGCCGGATGCAAGCGTTCGCTACCAGAAGGTTCTGGCGGGCGAGTGCCATGTGATGGCCTATCCGAACCCGGCAGATATTGCGGCGATGAAAGCCTCTAGCGATGTCGTGGTGATGGAGCAAGAGGGCCTGAACGTCGGCTATCTGGCCTATAACACCGCAGTGGCACCGTTCGACAACGCGAATGTGCGTCGGGCCCTGAACATGGCGATCGACAAGCAGTCGATCATCGATGTGGTATTCCAGGGCTCTGGCCAGACTGCCAAGAACCCGATCCCGCCGACAATGTGGTCGTACAACACCGCGGTCGAAGATGACGCCTATAACTCGGAAAAGGCCAAGGAAATGCTGGCGGCCGAAGGTGTCACGGATCTGTCGATGAAGATCTGGGCGATGCCCGTGCAGCGGCCTTACAACCCGAACGCCCGCCGTATGGCGGAACTGATGCAGGAAGATTTTGCAAAGGTCGGTGTGACGGTTGAAATCGTGTCCTACGAGTGGGGCGAGTATCTGTCGCGCTCGAAAGCCGCTGACCGTGATGGCGCAGTTCTTCTGGGCTGGACCGGCGACAATGGTGATCCGGACAACTTCCTGGCGGTTCTGCTGGGCTGTGACAGCGTCGGCAACGCGAACCGTGCGCAGTGGTGCCACAAGCCCTTTGACGATCTGATCCAGCAAGCCAAGGTGTTGCCGACACAGGCAGAACGCCAGCCGCTTTACGAGCAGGCACAGGTCATCTTCAAAGAGCAGGCACCCTGGGCCACGATCGCGCATTCGGTCGTGTTCATGACCATGCGCCCCGAGGTCGAGGGCTATATCGTTCACCCGCTGGGTGGCCATATCTTCGACCAGGTCGGCCTGTCGAAGTAAGTACGCAAAATCGACAAGGGGGCGCCGCGTGCGCCCCCTTTCTTCACAGTCACGTCGCCGAAAGTTCCGCAGATGATGAATTCTCTGGCCGACCGGCTGTCCGCTTATGGCGCGGTTGCTGCCGAATTGGGCGTTGACGCCGTAGCGCTGGTTCCGGGGCCGAATTTTACCCGCGCGCTGAACAAATCATTCATGAGCCATGAGCGTCCGTTCCTGGTGGTGATCACCACCACGGGAACCGCCGCAGCCCTGGTTCCAAACCTGGAATTGCGAAGCTGGGATCTGGTCGGGTTTGACGGCCCGGTCTTCGACTGGCGCGATCAGGACGGATATGATGCGGCCTTTGATGCGTTGATGGCGGATCTGCGCATCACCAGCCTTGCGGTCGAAGGTCAGGTCATGCGGGTCATTGTGCATCACGCCCTGAAACAGGCGCAGCCCGACCTTCGGCTAATCGACGGTGAGGCCGCGATTTCCGGGCTGCGAGTCATCAAGACGCCGGGCGATATCGACGCCCTGCAAGCCGCCATCGGCATTTCCGAACGCGCCCTGACCCGCACGCTTGGCGCGGTTCGCCTTGGCCAGACCGAGACTGAGATCGAGCAGATGCTGATCCAGTCCCTGTTCGCCGAGGGCGCGCAGGACATGGCGTTTCATCCGATTGTCGCCGCCGGTGACGGGTCGGCCCGCCC
Organism: Paracoccaceae bacterium; assembly: GCA_037968375.1. Lineage (GTDB taxonomy): Bacteria > Pseudomonadota > Alphaproteobacteria > Rhodobacterales > Rhodobacteraceae > CANNFR01. The sequence goes on from JBBKVJ010000078.1 coordinate 3,688, forward strand.
GCATGCCTCGGCGCGCCCCGATTACGCGGTCAAGGCCGGTGACGCCCTGCTTCTGGATTTCGGCGCGCGCAAGGACGGCTTTGCCGCAGACATCACCCGCACCGTGTTTCTGGACCATGCCAGCGATGAGGGCCGGGCGGTGTATGACACCGTCCTGCGGGCCAATCTTCGCGGGCTGGAAGTGACCCGCGCCGGCGTCACCGCGCATGAGATCGACGATGCGGTCACCGGTGTGCTGGAAGCGTCGGCCTTTGCCGACCGCATCCGCACCAAGACCGGTCACGGGCTGGGCCGCGACGTCCATGAGGCGCCCTATATCATGCGGGGCAATCATGTGGTGCTGCAGGCGGGCACCGTGTTCACCAATGAACCCGGTCTATACCAGATCGGCATTTTCGGCGTGCGGATCGAGGATGATGTCCTTGTCACCGCCGATGGCTGCCGATCGCTGACGACCTATCCCAAGGATCTGCAGGTGATCAAATGCTGAAGTATTTCGCGTCCCGGCTGCTGACCTTCATTCCGACGTTCATCGGCGTGACGCTGATTTCCTTTGGCTTCATCCGGGTGCTGCCGGGTGACCCGATCATCGTGATGGCGGGCGAGCGCGGGATCAGCGCGGAACGCTATGCTGAACTATCGGCGCAGTTCGGCTTTGACCGGCCGATCCTTGTCCAGTTCTGGGAATACTTTCTGGGCGTGCTGCAAGGCGACCTGGGTCAGTCCTTCGTGACCAAGCGCCCGGTCTGGGATGAGTTTTTTGCCCTGTTTCCGGCAACTCTGGAATTGTCGATCTGCGCGATGATCTTTGCCGTAGCCCTTGGCCTGCCGGCAGGCGTGATTGCCGCCGTCAACCGTGGCAAATTCTTTGACCGCGCCCTGATGTCCACCGCCCTGATCGGGTATTCCATGCCGATCTTCTGGTGGGCACTTTTGCTGATCATCGTGTTCTCGGGCAACCTGCAATGGACGCCGGTGTCGGGCCGCATCGACCTTTTGTATTACTTCCCCGATGCGACCGGTTTCATGCTGATCGACTCGCTGGTTTCGGGCCAAAGCGGGGCGTTCAAATCGGCGGTGCGCCACCTGATCTTGCCGACAATCGTGCTGGGTACCATCCCGCTTGCGGTGATCGCCCGCCAGACCCGGTCGGCGATGCTGGAGGTGCTGAGTGAGGATTACATCCGCACCGCGCGCGCCAAGGGAATGTCGCCGGGACGGATCAACGGCATTCACGCGCTGCGCAACGCGCTGATCCCGGTGATCACCGTGATCGGGCTGTCGGTGGGCACCTTGCTGGCTGGTGCGATCCTGACCGAAACGATCTTTAGCTGGCCGGGCATCGGCAAGTGGATGGTCGACAGCATTTTCCGCCGCGATTACCCGGTTGTGCAGGGCGGTCTGTTGCTGATCGCCGTCATGGTGATGGTGGTCAATCTGACCGTTGACATGCTTTACGGTGTCATCAACCCGAAGATCAGGAAGCGATAGATGTCGGACGCCACCCTATCCGAGGCCGACAAGGCCGCCGCTCGCCCCAACCCCTTGCGCGAATTCTGGTTCTATTTCCGGGAAAACCGCGGCGCGGTGTTCGGGCTTTATATCTTTGTGGCCTTCGCCTTTTGCGCCGCCTTTGCGCCTCTGCTGTCGCCCTATGATCCGACCGAACAGTTCCGCGCCAACGCCTTGCAGCCGCCGTTCTGGCAGGCGGGCGGCAGTTGGGCCTTTCCGCTGGGCACCGATCCGTTGGGGCGCGACATGCTGTCCCGTCTGATCGAAGGCGCGCGCTATTCGTTTTTCGTGGGCATCGTCGTGGTCACCATCGCCGCCAGCGGTGGCATTCTGGTCGGGCTGATATCGGGGTTCGCGCCAAGGTGGCTGGATGCGATCATCATGCGGATCATGGATGTCATCCTGGCGTTTCCCTCGTTGCTGCTGGCGCTGGTGCTGGTGGCAATCCTCGGGCCCTCGCTGACCAATGCGATGATCGCCATCGCGATCGTGCTGCAGCCGCATTATGTGCGCCTGACCCGCGCCAGCGTGATGTCCGAGCGGCAAAAAGACTATGTAACCGCCGCCAAGGTCGTGGGCGCCGGGCAGGCAAGGCTGATGTTCATCACCGTGCTGCCCAATTGTCTGGCCCCGATCATCGTTCAGGCGGCGCTGTCGTTTTCCACCGCTATCCTGGACGCGGCGGCGCTGGGGTTCCTTGGCATGGGCGCGCAGCCGCCAACCCCGGAATGGGGCACGATGCTGGCCGAAGCGCGCGAGTTCATCCTGCGCGCCTGGTGGGTGGTGACATTCCCCGGCATCGCCATTCTGGTCACCGTGCTGGCGATCAACCTGATGGGTGACGGGCTGCGCGACGCCCTTGACCCCAAACTGAAGCGGAGCTGACAGATGTCCCTATTGCGCATCCGCAATCTCAGCGTCGATTTCGCCACAGCATCGGGGCAGTTCCGCGCCGTGGACTCGGTCGATCTGGATGTCGAGAAGGGCGAGCTTTTGGCCATCGTCGGCGAAAGCGGGTCGGGGAAATCGGTCTCCATGCTGGCGGTGATGGGCCTGTTGCCCTGGACCGCGACCGTCACCGCCGATCAGATGCAGTTCAACGGCCACGACCTGATAACGCTGTCGCCTTTGGCGCGCCGCCGCATCGTCGGCAAGGATCTGGCGATGATCTTTCAGGAACCGATGTCCTCGCTTAACCCGTGTTTCCCGGTCGGCTGGCAGATCAAAGAGGCCATGCGCTTTCATCTTGATCTGGATCGCCGCGCCCGCCATGCCCGCGCCATCGAGCTTTTCGAACAGGTCGGCATCCCGGCCCCCGAAAAGCGGTTGTCGGCGTTTCCGCATCAGTTGTCAGGTGGGATGAACCAGCGGGTGATGATTGCGATGGCGATTGCCTGCGGACCCAAGTTGTTGATCGCCGATGAACCGACAACCGCGCTGGATGTGACCATTCAGGCGCAGATCCTGGATCTGCTGACGGGGTTGCGCGATGACACCGGCATGGGTTTGGTGCTGATCACCCATGACATGGGCGTGGTGGCCGAAACCGCCGAACGGGTCTGCGTGCAATATGCAGGCCAGAAGATCGAGGAACAACCGGTGGTGCCGCTGTTCCAGACACCGCATCACCCCTACACCGCCGCCTTGCTGAATGCGCTGCCCGAACGGGCGACGCAGAAACACCTGCCGACCATTCCCGGCGTCGTGCCCGGCCAGTTCGACCGGCCGGCCGGGTGCCTGTTTTCGCCGCGCTGCGCCTATGCTGACGACCGCTGCAAGACCACGCCTCCGGTGCCCTGTGACGCCGCACTGGGGCAGGCCCGCTGCCACTATCCGTTGAACGCCGTCGAAAGGGTCGCATCATGACCACACCGGTAATGTCGGCCGAGGGCCTTGCCCGCCGCTACACTGTCGGCGGCTCGATATTTTCCAAACCACAGGTGCTGCACGCCGTAGCGGGGTTGGATTTCGAACTGTTCGCGGGCAAGACCCTTGCGGTCGTGGGCGAAAGCGGCTGCGGCAAGACCACATTGGCGCGGATGATCACGATGATCGAAGAGCCGTCCGACGGTCGCCTGCTGCTGGACGGCAAAGCGGTCACGCGGGACGACTGGCCCGATCACCGATCCTCGGTGCAGATCGTGTTTCAGGACCCCTACGGCTCGCTTAACCCGCGCCAGCGGATCGGCAGCATCCTGCAAGAGCCGCTGGTGATCAACCGGCCCGACATCCCGGCCCGTGACCGCGAGGCCAAGGCGCGCGACGTGCTTGGGCTGGTGGGTCTGCGGCCCGAACATTATGACCGCTATCCGCACATGTTCTCAGGCGGCCAACGCCAGCGGATCGCAGTGGCGCGCGCCTTGATGCTGGAACCGAAGGTCGTGGTGCTGGATGAACCGGTGTCGGCGCTGGATCTGTCGATCCAAAGCGCGATCCTGAACCTGCTGGTCGATCTGCAGGAGCGGCTTGGTCTGGCCTATCTGTTCATCAGCCATGACCTGAGCGTGGTCAAGCATGTGGCCGATGATGTGATCGTCATGTATCTGGGCCGCGCCGTTGAAAAAGGCAGCAAGGCTGCGGTTTTTGCGACGCCCCGGCATCCCTACACAAAGGCGCTGCTATCCGCGACGCCCAACGCGGACCCGACGGCAAAATCCGAACGGATCAAGCTGGAGGGCGAAATCCCCTCACCGCTGGATATCAGAACCGGCTGCGCCTTCGCACCACGGTGCTGGAAAGCGCAAGACATCTGCCGCAGGGATCAGCCGGTTCTGACCGGCGACGCGCACCTTGCGGCCTGCCATTTCCCGATCGGCGACAACGGCGTCTGACTCGCTGAGTGCTGGCAGATAAATGCGAACCCGTCTCAGCCTGGACAGGAACACTGTCCCGTATCGCGCCGGATTGCTGGCTGGAGGATGAGGCCTGGCGATCCGGCCTGCGCGATTACCGGCTGGTCGAGATGCGGCAGGGCCGGAGGTTCTGGTTGTTCCATACGCCGCAAAACCCCGGCTGGTTCGTGCAGGGGAAATTCGCATGACCTATGAGGTGCCCCTAGATTTGTAGACGTTTTGCTTGGTAATTTTGGAACCAAGGAGAGACGGATATGAACGAGGGAATACGGTTTGCTGATGAGTTCAAACGGGATGCCGTGGCGCAGGTCGTTGAGCGGGGTATGCGGTTAATGAGGTGGCTGAGCGACTGGGGATCAGCACCAAATCGCTCTACACTTGGAAGGCGCAGTTTTCAAAGCCGCCACATGTGCGGGCTGAAGTGTTGGATCAGGCTGCAGCGATCAAACGATTGCAGCGTGAGCTGGCCAGAGTGACCGAGGAACGCGCAATCTTAAAAATGGCGACCGCGTAGTTCGCGCGAGAGTCTCGGTGAAGTACGCGTTCATTGAGGCTCATCGGGCAGAGTTTCCGTGCGGTCGATGTGCCGTGTGCTGCTGGTGCATTTCAGCGGCTTATATGCATGGCTGAAGGAACCGTTAAGCCAGCGTGCGCTTGAAGATGTGCGGCAGACGGATCTGATCGAACAAGCATGGAGCGATGCCCCGAGAGAACGCTTTCGGGTATCTTGGCGCAGGGACCAGTGCTCGGCAAATCCGGCATGACCCTTGAAAACAACGAAAAAACCGGCCGCAGTGGGATCGGGAGAGACTTTTCTCTGGTGCAAGTGGCGACGTAAACGCGAGTGCCGTCGAACGCTCTCATCGGCATAAGCATCTGATTTCAAACAGAACCTAATTTCGAACTTTCGGAATCAGGTTGGTTCGTAGCCGACGGATCTCGGCTGCAAACACCTGATCAAAGCGGTGCCTCCAGAACCGTACCGTCTTGTGGCAGATGTCGATGCCCCGTTCATGCAGAAGGTCTTCCACGTTGCCAAGCGACAGCGGGAACCGGATGTAGATCACCACCGCAAAGCGGATGATGTCGGGGCTCGACATGAAGTAACGAAACGAGGTGCGTTGGGTCATCCATGGATGCTAGCCGACGCCTCGATCAGCCCAAGCGGCGTTTCCTTGAGTGAGCCCCTAGTTTCCAGGCTTCACCGGGTGTCGTCTGGCTCAGGCCATCAACGACCGAAAGGAACGGCCGATCCGGTCATCCTCGAGGCCACGTCCGATGAACACGATGACATTCTCGACCGCCTCTGCGGTGCCGTCGCTGGCCAGTGTGTCGGGCAGAATTTCGGGGGGCTGCACCGTGCCGCGCACCGCCTGCAGCAGTAGCCGTCCGGCCGGGGCTCGTACAATTCCCTTGACGCGTACAAGGTCGTCGCCATGGGCATGCAGGACAGCGGACAGCCAGACAGAAACCGCAGCCCAACCTGCAGCGGCACTGACATCAAGGCGCAGCGTGCGGATCGGCGCGGCTTCGGTCTCGGGCGGCAGGATGGCAAGCGGCGCGATGCCTCGGGTCTCGGGCAATTT
>JBBKVJ010000079.1:0-6533 GCA_037968375.1 Paracoccaceae bacterium
GATTGCCGCAATGGAACGCGCCTGGGCCAAATCCGCGCTGCCAAAGCGTTCCCGCGCGCACCTTGGGTTCGCTTTGGCCAAGGCGATGGAGGACAGCGGTCAGGGGGACAGGGTCTTTACCTACCTCCACCCCGCCAATCAGGCCATCCGCCGTGCCTTTCCCTTTGATATCGCCGACCGCGAACTGCAACTCGACCGCCTGCTTGATGCCTTCCGCGGCTACGATTTCAGCCGCCACACACCCACCGACCCAGATGATTTCGCGCCGATCTTCGTCACCGGCCTGCCGCGCTCGGGCACGACGCTGGTGGAACAGATCATCTCGGCGCATCCCGAGGTTGCGGGCGGCGGCGAGATGGCGCTGCTGTTCCGGGCCGCGACCGGGCTGATGACCAAGGGCAGCGGCTATCGCCCGGTCGGGTCGCTGACCGGGGCCGAACTGGATGACCTGGCCAGCGGCTATGAGGCCCGCGCCCGCAAAGCGCTGAGCTTTCAAAGCCGGTTCACCGACAAGTCGATCCAGACCGACCTGATCGCCGGTCTGGTCCGCATGGCGCTACCGCAGGCGCGGATCATCCTGGTTCACCGCGACCCGCGCGATACGCTGTTCTCGATCTACAAGAACGTCTTCAAGCCCGGCCAGCATCTCTATGCCTACGACCTGCGCGATCTGGCCCGCATCTACCGGATGCACCAGAAATTCACCGCGTTCTGGCGCGAGGCGCTGCCCGACGCATTTCACGAGGTCCGCTATGAGACCCTGATCGCCAATCCCGAGCCGGAGACCGCCAAGATTCTCAAGGCCGCCAATCTGCCCTGGGATGACGCCTGCCTCGACTTCACCGCGAACCGGCGCCAGGTCAAGACGCTGAGCGCCCATCAGGTGCGCCAGCCGCTGTATGCCTCGTCGGTCGGTGCATGGCAGAAGTATGAGACCGGGCTTGAGGATTTGCTGGACGAATTGGGCGAGGTGGAGTGATGGCACTGGACCAGATCAAGGCGCGGATCGCCAAGGCCGAGACAGACACAGGCCGCGCGGCGGGCTCGGTCAAGCTGATCGCCGTGTCCAAGGTGCAGCCGCTGGAACGGGTGGTTGCGGTGCTGGACGAGGGGCACCGCCTGTTCGGCGAGAACAAGGTGCAGGAGGCGGCGGGCAAATGGCCGGACCTCTGCGCGACATATCCCGGCACCGAGGTGCATCTGCTCGGCCCCTTGCAGACCAACAAGGCGCGCGCGGCGATGGAGCTGTTTCAGGCGATCCATTCGCTGGACCGACCGAAGCTTGCGACCACGCTGGCGCGGCTGGCGCAGGAGATCGGGCTTTGCCCGGCGCTGTTCATCCAGGTGAACACCGGGGACGAGGCGCAAAAGGCGGGCATCCTGCCTGCCGGTGCTGACGCTTTCATCGCCGAGGCCCGGGCGCTGGACCTGCCTGTCGAGGGGCTGATGTGCCTGCCGCCGCTGGAACAGGACCCCATTCCCCACTTCGCCCTGCTGGCGAAAATTGCCGAACGCAATGGCCTGACCGGCCTCTCGATGGGCATGAGCGACGATTTCGAACGCGCGATTGCTGAGGGCGCCACGCATGTGCGCGTCGGCTCGGCGATCTTCGGCGCACGCGACTACGGCTGAATGATCAACCGCGTCCCCGGCGCAATCCGCGCCACGATCCACACCAGATGATCGCGCCGGAACGCCACACAGCCCGCCGTCGGCTGGCGCGGACGCCGCCAGGAATGCACGAAGATCGCCGAGCCGCGCCCCGGCACCGCATCAGGCCAGTTCCAGTCGGTGATCAGCACGATGTCATACATCGGATCGGCCCGCCGCAGGTGCTCGTGCGAGCCGGCGTGCGGGGCGCGGACCAGATGATTGTAATCGGGATCGCCCGGATCGTCCGACCAAAGATCGCCCGGCCTGATCGGCACAGCCCAGTCGCAAGGCCGGGCCAGACGGTCTGCGCGCCAGAGGCACCCGACGATCCGGTGCACACCCTCCGGCGTCGCGCAATCGCCTTCGCGCTTGACACCGGGAGGCACGATACCGCCCTGGCCCAGCGACACCGGAAACCGACGGCCGCGGAAACGGGCCGATTGGGGGAGGACGATCAGATCCTGCGGGCTCATGCCCGTTGACTAGGCGATCGCGTGCCGTGACGAAAGGCGCTCTTTGCCCTGCAGTTGACCCAGATCATGTATTTAGAGGAAGCAATCTGTTCTGATCAAAGGCATCAGCGCCCAGAACACCGCAGAACCAGAACACCGCAGAGGGAGACCAAGATGAAGGGCTTTGCAGATAACATCGAGGAACTGATCGAGCAAAACGATGACTTCCGCCGGGTTCTCTACACCGCAAAAAACCTGCAGCTGGTCCTGATGGCGATCCCGCCGGGCGGAGAGATCGGCGCCGAGACTCATGACGACCGGGACCAGTTCTTTCGCTTCGAGACCGGCGAGGGCGAAGTCCATATCGATGGCGTCGTTAATCCCGTAAAGGCCGACCACGGCGTCATCGTGCCTGCAGGGGCGCGGCACAATGTGGTCAATACCGGGTCGGAACCACTGCGGCTTTACACGATCTACGGCCCGCCCGAGCATGTCGACGGCACGGTCCACAAGACCAAGGCAGAGGCCGATACCTCGCACGAGCATTTCGACGGTCGGACGACCGAGTGAGTTCCGACGGCGTCGGCAACAGCCTTGTCGAAAGCCGTCCTGTCTAAAGCAGATGCCCCGATTTCTTCGCCTTGGTCGCCAGATAATCCGCATTGTGCGGTGTCGCGCCCACCTTCAACGGCACCCGTTCGGCCACCCCCACGCCCGAGGCGGCCATCATCTGCATCTTCCGGGGATTGTTCGTCATCAGCCTGACCGCAGCGAACCCCATCTCTTTCAGGATCGCCGCACCGATGCGGAAGTCACGCTCGTCATCCTCAAAGCCCAGCCGGTGATTGGCCTCGACCGTGTCGAACCCCTGATCCTGCAGCGCATAGGCGCGCATCTTGTTGGCCAGACCGATGCCGCGCCCCTCTTGATTGAGATATAGCAGAACCCCCGCCCCCTCGGCGCCCATCTGCGCCAGCGCGGTGTGCAGCTGCGCCCCGCAATCGCATTTCAGGCTGCCCAGCAGGTCGCCGGTGAAACAGGCCGAATGCAGCCGCACCAGCACCGGCGCCGATCGCGAAGGCGTGCCGATTTCAACCGCATAATGCTCTTCGCCACCGTCCTCGGGGCGAAAGACATGCAGCCGCCCGGCCTCGGACACCGCCATCGGTAGCCTGGCCGAGATCACCGGGTGCAAAGGCGAGGCATCGGTCAGCGTGTCGCCCACCAACCCCATGTCGATCAGCGTCAGTGCCTCGGCGTTGGCCAGTGCTGCACCATCGGCCACGTCGATCACCAGTGCCGCAGGCAATAGTCGCGCCGATTTCACCAACTCTATCGCCGCCCGTGCCAGCCCAGCATCACCGTCGCGCACCGTCCGCAGCGGGCCTTTCATCGGCGCAGACAGATCATCCGCCGGATCGGCCACCGCCTGCACCCAGTCCAGCCCGGCATCGACGGGCACCAGAATCCGCGCCAGATCGCCGTCATAGGCGCGCGCTTTCAGCGTCTCGGCGCGCCGTGCGGTCACCGCCAGCGCCAGCGTGCCGCCCATCGCCTTCATCCGTGCCAGCCGTGCGGCACCCAAGGTTTCCGCCGCCACCGCCAGCACCGCCCGACCGCCGCCCGCAATCACCACCGGCACGCCCATGCGCAGATCGGCGCGGGCGCGGGCGAGGCGTTCGGGGAGGGTCGGACCAAGGCTCATATCGCAAGGATTTCCGCTGCTCTCATGGCCTGAAGATGTAGTCGGACCGGTCAGGAATTGAAACATATTCCGCCCCGGCGACACGTCCGCGTGAGACATCAGTCACAAAACTTGCCGGGGGGCGTTGTGGGGCGCATGTCTCGGTCAGTCCGGAACCGGAGGTATGATGATGGCGAACCTGAAGAAGATCCTGCTTGTCGATGATGATGACGACCTGCGCGAGGCGCTGTCGGAGCAATTGGTGATGACCGAGGATTTCGACGTCTTCGAGGCCGGCAACGGTGCCGAGGCGATGCAGAAGTCCAAGGAGCAGCTTTACGACCTGGTGATCCTCGATGTCGGGCTGCCCGATACCGATGGGCGCGAATTGTGCCGGGTGCTGCGCAAGCATGGGGTAAAATGCCCGGTGCTGATGCTGACCGGGCATGACAGCGATGCCGACACGATCCTGGGGTTGGACGCGGGCGCCAATGATTACGTCACCAAGCCGTTCAAGTTTCCGGTGCTGCTGGCCCGCATCCGGGCGCAGCTGCGCACCCATGAACAGAGCGAGGATGCCGTCTTCCAGCTTGGTCCCTATATCTTCAAGCCGGCGATGAAGATGCTGATCGACGAGAAGGACAAGAAGATCCGTCTGACCGAAAAAGAGACGAATATCCTCAAGTTCCTCTACCGTGCGACCGAGGGCGTGGTGGCCCGCGATGTGCTGCTGCACGAGGTCTGGGGCTACAATGCGGGCGTCACGACGCACACATTGGAGACACATATTTACCGTCTTCGTCAGAAAATCGAACCCGATCCGTCACACGCCCGCCTTCTTGTGACCGAATCGGGCGGGTATAGATTGGTGGCATAGGGCCTCGACCTCCCGCGCGGCCCTTTGATCCACAAGACCCCCTGTCCGCGTCGGGGTTATGGCGCGGAACCTCCCTGTTGGACTGGCCCGAGCTTCGGCTCGGGCCTTTTTTCATGCAGCCAGAGCTATTCGGCGAAAGCTATTCGGCGGCCAGAAAGCTGTCGAACTGCCCTGTAATGGCGATCGCCTGGTCGCGGTCGACCTTGCCGGTCGTGGTGTCTGTCATCAGGAACACGGTGGTGCTGAACTCACCTTGCACCTTGATGCCGCCATCGCCCTCTTCCATCGAGGTCAAGGTCAGCACTGTCCCCTCATCGGCGGGTGCGGTGAAGAAATCGTTGGATGTCGGGCTGAAATAGCTGACCTCGACATTGAAGAAGATCGTTTGGTCGCCCGCTTTCATCACTCCGAAGGACAGGTGCAGGTCACCCCCGCCGTTCGGTGCCGGCGGGTCGAGCGGATCGGCGAAGAGCGTGATGAGGTTCATGCCGCCGCCCATCGGCAGCCAGAGCCCGGGCTTGTCGTCGCCGCCTGACAGCATTTGCCATGTCGTGGCCTGCTCGATGACGGTTCCGGTGATGGTGCCCACGACATCCTGCGCGGAGGCGGGGGCGATGAGGCCAAGGCTGAGGGCGACGGCAGCAAACAGGCGGGTGTGCATGATCGGTTCTTTCTGAAACAGGATGCAGCGGGTTGAAATGTGACCGTGCCCGAACTCTAGGGCGTTGTTCGGGCTTGTAAAATCGCAAACGGCCGGAAGCGGTGCCATTGCGCCGGATTTCCGCCGAACGCCCGGCACGGCCAAGGGTGGCGGCGACCGCGCCAGCCGACTATTGTCGTCGCACCCGAACCGGAGCCGTTGCCCATGCCCTTTTCTATTGCCACCTGGAACATCAACTCGGTCCGCCTGCGCGAGGGGCTGGTTTCGCGTCTGCTGGGCGACGAGGCGCCCGATGTGCTGTGCTTGCAGGAGTGCAAAAGCCCGGTCGAGAAGATGCCGTTGGAGGCGTTCAAGGCGCTGGGTTACGGCCATGTCGTGGCGCGCGGGCAGAAGGGGTATAACGGCGTCGCGATCCTGTCGAAGCTGCCGCTGGTCGAGGTGGACAGCTTCGATTTCGCCGCCCTGGGCCATGCCCGGCACATCGCGGCGCGGCTGGAGAACGGCGTCACGGTGCATAACTTCTACGTCCCCGCAGGTGGCGATGTGCCGGACCGCGAGGTCAACGACAAGTTCGGGCAAAAGCTTGATTACGTGGCGGAAATGCGCGACTGGGCGCATCGGTCGAAGCCCGCGAAGTCGATCCTTGTCGGCGACTTGAACATCGCGCCGCGTGAGGATGATGTCTGGAGCCACAAGCAGCTTTTGAAGATCGTCAGCCACACGCCGGTCGAGGTCGAGGGGCTGACGCAAGCGCAGGAGGCGGGCAAGTGGGTCGATGTCACGCGGCAGGATATCCCCGAAGGGCTGCTTTACAGCTGGTGGTCGTATCGCGCCGCCGATTGGGCTGCCGCCGACAAGGGCCGCAGGCTCGATCATATCTGGGCGACGCCGGATATCTCCAACGCCGCACATGGCAGCCGGGTCTTGCGCGACGCGCGCGGGTGGGAGAAACCTTCCGACCATGCCCCGGTTTTTGCCACATTCGATTTGTAGGTAATCGGGCGGAAGTTCAGGTGGTTGAATGAAGAAGCTCACGCGGAGAACGGCGATTTTTGCGACCGGGGCGGTGGTTGGCACTGTCGGCGCGCGGTCGTTCGGGTCGCGCACGCCGGTGCTCGATGGCGTGGCGCTGGCGCCCGCGACGCCCGAGGGCATGCTGAACGATGCCTCGGGCCTGTCGCCGACGCCGGTGCACAAGCATATCGT
>JBBKVJ010000080.1:0-8232 GCA_037968375.1 Paracoccaceae bacterium
CCTGCCAGCACGGATCGTTGCGACATGGGTTGCTGCCATCTGCACTGCAAGCATGCGCTCGACAGGACCGCACGGCGCCATGTCGTGAATGATCGACAACATAAAATGTCTCTCATCACCAGCCGCGCCGTCGCCAGACTCATCGGCTTTCAGCACTTTCAGGCAATGGCCTAGAAAGCCTTTTTCCTGATCCGCATCGGACGTGCCGAAGATTTTGCCCAGGGCATCCTCTGTTGTAAGGGTGACTGTGTGGCCCTTGCGAGATGATCCGCTCAGTTTCACGCCGAGATCGTCCGCCTTGGCCGTCTTGATTGTTGACATACCCAATTTCCAATTCCCCTTTCACCGCTCAGGGGTTTCCGCTGCTGCCTGCCGCATCCACCCAAATTCCGCCTCTCGGGCCTTCAGCATGGGCCGCGCGCGTTCCTGGGCCACCTTTCCGATAGCGTGCGAAATTCCGAAAGCCTTTCCCGCGATCTCTGGCGGCGATGGGTGCTTGGCATGCTGAGCCGCGATATATTCCGCCCATTTAAGGGCGCTGACTTTGTCGTTACTACGGTTGTTTATGTTGATCTGCCATCCGCCACAGACCGATCGGGCGACAATATCCGCCGTGTAGGGCTTCAACACGAAATCCGCAGAGCTGCCGCTTATTCGCTCGATCACGACGACGAGTTTGGCGAGATTGTATGAGGGCCAGAACATAGACAGATGCACATGCGACCCCATGTTCGTGCCTACGTCGCGTCCCCAGAGGGCAACAAAGGGCAAGCCGTCAGATCGGCAGAGGCGGGCCAGCTCGTCGCGGGTGTATTTTTCGCGGCTTGCTGCTCCGCGACCGAGGCAATGCCCCTCGTTACGGTCGCCCGCTGCACGTAGGGCATCCCACGATATTGTAAGGCCAAGATTCATCGGCCAATCCATTTCGTAGGCGAACTGGACGGCCTCCCGAAATCTCTTAACCCGGTCGCGCTCTCTGCGCCGCTCATAACGAGATGGTGTGGTTCTTTTGTTGCCTACTAAATGAGTGGATTGCGTCGCTGGCCTAAGCACCCTTGCAACCAAAGTGGTTTCTGCTTGCCCGCTTGGCTGTTTCGTCGCCAAATCAAACACGGGTCTTTTTCTCAGGTATTTTCGTCGGTTGTGCGGCAAACCACCAAGTTGATCTGTGGTTCGTGTTCCTGGGTAATCCCCTCACTGCCGTGGCAAGGCTTTCAATGAGCCTCAGTTTGAGCAGGCACAGCACATTTCGGGCTCCGAGTTCGTTTACACTCGAAATATAAGTCCTTGATCTTTGGACAGAAACAAACGCCGAACGTTTACAGCATTCTTCTTTCTTTTCAGAAGGCTCAGAGGGATTGCAAATCCGTGTAGACCGGTTCGATTCCGGTACCCGCCTCCAGAGCCAAGCCCCTGCTTGACAGTTCGCGCGCCCACCATAAGCCTTGCCCGAACGGAGGCGCGGATCATGAGCCCTTATTTCACGGTGGACGAACTTGAGGCGGCGTTAGCGCTGGTGCACAGCCAGATGGCGCCGACGCCACAATACAACTGGCCGCTGCTGTCGGAACGGGTCGGCGCCGAGGTCTGGGTCAAGCACGAAAACCACGGGCCGACCGGCGCATTCAAGGTGCGTGGCGGGATCACCTTCATCGACTGGCTGCGGCGGACCCATCCCGACAGTCCCGGCATCGTCACTGCGACACGCGGCAATCACGGGCAAAGTCAGGCGCGGGCAGCCGCTGCGGCGGGCCTGCGCGCGCTGATCTATGTGCCGCGCGGCAACTCGGTGGAAAAGAACGCCGCGATGCGGGCCTTTGGCGCCGAACAGGTCGAATTCGGCGATGATTTCGATCAGGCCAAGGACGAAGCGTTCCGCGTCGCGAAGGCCGAAGGCCTGTTCATCGTGCCACCCTTCCACCGCGAACTGGTGCGCGGCGTGGCCACCTATGCGCTGGAATTCTTCCGTGCAGCACCTCCCCTGGATGCGGTCTATGTGCCGATCGGCTGCGGCTCGGGCATATGCGGCGTGATTTCCGCGCGCGACGCTCTGAAGCTGTCGACCGAGGTGGTCGGCGTGGTCTCGGCCGAGGCGCAGACGGCGAAGCTGTCGGTCGAGGCCGGGCGGATGGTCGAAACCAGCTCGGCCCGCACCTTTGCCGACGGGATGGCCGTGCGAGTTCCGGTGCCAGAGGCCTTTGACATCTATTCCAAGGGCGCCGCCCGCATCGTCTCGGTCAGCGAGGCCGAAGTGGCCGATGCGATCCGGGCCTATTACACCGACACCCACAACCTTGCCGAAGGCGCCGGTGCCGCGCCGCTGGCCGCGCTGATACAGGAAAAGGACCGTATGAAAGGCAAACGCGCGGGCGTGATCCTCTGTGGTGGGAATATCGACACCGCCTGGTTCCTGACCGTTCTGCAGGGCGGCGTGCCGCAGGTCTGAGCCGCTATGACAGCGGATACTCCGCCAGCTCTTCATAAAGCGGCCCGCGCTGGCCCAGATGCGAGCGATAAAGCGAAAACCCTGTTACCTCGAACGGCCCGGCACTGAACCCCGCCACATTCAGCATCGCATGTTCCAGACGCATCATGTCGGCCTCGCCCGGCCGGAACCGTCCCAGCGTGACATGCGGCACGAACTTGCGCCCGGGCACATCCCCGCCCGCAAATCTGGCGGCCGAGGCGACCTTGGCCTGCAGGCGGTCCAGCGCGGGATTGGGCGGGATCGCGGCATGAACCGACCTTGGCCGGTCGCCGCCAAACAGACCCAAGCCCTTCACCGACAGCGTAAACCCCGGTAGTCGGATCGCCTCCCATGAAATGTGGATGTCTTCGAGCACCGGCTCGCCGACCTCGCCCAGAAACGCCAGCGTGACATGCATGTTCTCGGGCGGCACCGGGCGCGGCAGCGGCAGCATCAGGCTGAGCGCGGACAACTGCGCGCGCACAGTGTCCGGCAAGGGAATGGCGGCGAAGGCGCGGATCATCGCCGGGCCAGCGCCGCCAGACGCTCCATAACTTCGGCGCGAACCGGACCTTGGCGGGGGGCATCGCGCAGTGTGGTCAGCAAGGCTTCGCCGGGCATGCCCTTGCGCGCCCAGCTGAGCGCGCGCAGCACGTCCGAGGCCGCATCGGGCAGACGATCGGGAATCGCCTCGCCCGCCAGAACCGCCCAGACACCGGCCCAAAGCCGACCCACGGTCCAGGGGTTATAGCCGCCCCCGCCCAGCACCAGATAGCGCGGCGACAGCGGCCTCAGCGCCGCCACCACCTCCCAATGCGCGTTGTTCGATAACGACAACCGAGCAAGCGGATCTTCCTCGACCGCATCGGCGCCGCATTGCAAAACGACAGCATCGGGCCGGAACGACGCGACCCTTGGCAGGATCAGATCGTGCAGCGCCGCCCGCATTTCGCTGTCGTTGAAACCGTGCGGCACCGGCAGGTTGAAGGCCCGGCCACCGGCGGTATCCGCAAGCGCCCCGGTAAACGGCCAACGGCGCTCTTCATGCACCGAGATCATCAGCACCTCCTCGTCGCCGGCAAACGCCGCCTCGACCCCGTCGGGATGATGCGCGTCGATATCGACATAAGCGATCCGCGTGGCCCCCGCCCGGCGCAGCGACAACATCGCCAGCACCGGGTCGTTGAAATAGCAAAACCCGTTGGCCCGGTCGGGCAACCCGTGGTGCGTGCCCCCTGCGGGGTGGTAGATCACGCCGCCCCGCGCCAGCAACTCGCCCGCCAGAAGCGATCCGCCTGCCGAGGTCGCGGGACGCCGGAACATCTCGGCGAAGACCGGATTCGAGACTGTGCCCAGCCCGTGGCGGACACGGGTCTCGTCACTGACCGTCTGCTGCGCCTCGGCACGCTGCAACGCCGCCACATAATCCGCAGTGTGCCAGCCGGTCAGGGCGGCAGGCTTGGCGCGGGGCGAGGTGCGAAACCGCGCCGCAGGCAGCCAGCCCAGCGCGCGGGTGAGGTCCATCACCGTCGAGACACGCGGCACCCGCAAGGGATGCGACGGACCATAGCTGGACCGGCGGTATATTTCGTGCCCGAGAAACAGCGGCCCGACCGGAACCGGAGGCTGCGTTTCGATGTCTTTAACCATATCTCCATCCCTTGCTGGGGATAATAGATTTCGCAATGGCAGGAACAACAGGGCCCAAGACCGGTGTTTTGCAGCGATCCTATCGGACACACCAGCCGTCAAACGGCGCTGATCATTGCAGATGACTGGAATCGCGGCGCAAATTCGCATATGTTGGACGACAGAGCCGCAAAGGCCAGCGCAGAGGCAGGAGGCGCGGAACCCAAACGCCGCGTGAAACAGACATCATATGACGATACAGCGCAGAGACCTTCCCGCCATCGAAGTGGCGGACATTGCCGAGGATGAGGCCCGGACCCAGGTGGCGGCGTTGTGCTGGCGCTTGTCAGGCGGCAAACCCGAGGTATTGCTGATCACCAGCCGCGAGACCGGCCGCTGGGTCGTTCCGAAGGGCTGGCCAATGAAAAAGATCAGCGGCGCCGAAGCTGCCAGTCAGGAAGCCTGGGAAGAAGCCGGGGTGAAAGGCCAGATCGAAGATACCTGCATCGGACTATATGCCTATCACAAGGTGCTGAGTTCGAACGACGATGTGCCCTGCGTGGTCGCCGTCTACCCGCTCAAGGTCAAATCGCTGTCCGATGACTACCCCGAGGCGGACGAACGCAAACGGCGCTGGTTCGCCCCCAAGAAAGCCGCCGCACGGGTCGACGAGCCCGAGTTGCGCCAGATCATCGCGCAGTTCGATCCGAAGGCCTTGAAAAGCTGACCCTGCGACGAATGTCCGTTGATTTCGGTGCTAGGGTGAATAAGTGTCAGTCAATTGATTACCGGACCTAACAATGATCCTCTACACCCTCAAATGTGACAACAGCCACGGCTTTGACAGCTGGTTTCAGTCGTCCGATGCCTTCGAAAAGCTGCGCGTGTCGGGGCATGTGACCTGTCCGGACTGCGGCTCGGGCAAGGTCGACAAGGCGCTGATGACGCCGCAGGTCTGCGCCGATCGCACCAAGGCCACCGCTGCCGCGACAGTCGCACCGCGCGGGCGGCCGCTTTCTGGCCCCCCGACCTCCGACAGTGAACGCGCGTTGGCTGCCTTGCGCCGCCAGGTCGAGCAGGGATCGGATTATGTCGGCATGAACTTTGCCACCGAGGCCCGCGCCATGCACGACGGCTCGGCGCCTGAACGTTCGATCTGGGGTGAGGCGCGGGCCGATGAGGCCCGGCGCCTGATTGACGACGGCATCCCCGTCGCACCGCTGCCGTTCCGCGCCAAGTCGAAGTCGAACTGAGCCATCATCGGCTGAGCGACCGCCATCGAACACCCTTAGGTTGTGCCAGCACGGGACAGGCGGTTAGCATCACCGCAACCGGGTCCGTTCGCCGTGAGACTTGCCCGCAAGGAGAACGCATGACGGATTTCGAACAGGATTACCCCAACTTCCGCGACACTCCCTTTTTCGAACATGGCGACGAGCGGCCCTCGAACCGGTCCGGCAATCCGACATTCTATGACGCGATGGATGCGTATATGGCGCGTCGCGGCTTTCTGGCCGGCGGTCTGGCGACCATCGCCACCGGCATCTTCGGGGCGGCGATCTGGGGCCGGGGTGCGCTGGCGCAGACAACCACAGCGTCGGGCCTTCTGGGCTTTACCCCGGTTCCGGTCGGCCGCGAGGACGCGGTCACCCTGCCCGAGGGATATCGCTATCAGGTGCTGGGCGCCTGGGGCACGCCGATCACCGGCGAGATGCCCGCCTTCGCGCCTGACAACACCGGCGCCGAACAGGGTATGCAGACCGGCATGCATCACGACGGGATGCATTTTTTCCCGATTGACGGCTCGTCCGAAGATGGCCTTTTGACGGTGAACCACGAATATATCGAGCCACGTTTTCTGCACGCCGCCAAGCTGCAGGGCCAAGCCGTCGATGGCGATACGGTTCCGATGCTGGCCGACGGCTTGCGCGACGATGACGATGTGCTGAAGGAGATGAACGCGCATGGCGTCTCGATCTTTCGCACCGCCAAGGGCGCCGATGGCAGCTGGGCCGTTGTCGAGGACCCGCAGAACCGCCGGATAACGGCGCTGACCGAGATGCAGATTTCGGGGCCGGTGCGCGGCTCGGCCCATGTGGTGACAAAGTTCTCGCCCGATGGCACCCGGACGCGCGGCACGTTCAACAATTGCGCGCACGGGGTAACACCGTGGAACACCTATATGGCCGCCGAAGAGAACTGGGCGGGCTACTTCGTGAATACCGGCCCGCAGCCGCGCGAGCATGACCGCTATGGCGTGGCCGACGACGAGGGGCGCTACAAGTGGGAAAAGGCGGCAGGCGGGACCAACGAATACCTGCGGTTCAACGCGACCCCCACAGACGCATCGGCCGCCGACGACTACCGCAACGAGCCAAATACCTTTGGCTACATGGTTGAAATCGACCCGTTCGACCCTGACTCAATGCCGGTCAAGCGCACCCATCTCGGCCGCTTCGCGCATGAGGGCGTGGTCTTCGCCCCACCGATCCTGGGTCGTCCAATCGTCTGCTATTCCGGCGACGATTCCCGGTTCGAGTATCTCTACAAGTTCGTCTCGTCCAAACCCTATGCCGAGGGCGATCGCGGCGAGATCCTCGACGAAGGCACGCTGCATGTCGCGCGGTTCAACGAGGATGGCACCGGCGACTGGCTGGCGCTGACGCCGGGGGTCAACGGGCTGACGCCGAAAAACGGCTTTGCCGATCTGGCCGACATAATTGTGAACACCCGCCTTGCCGCTGACCATGTCGGGGCCACCAAGATGGATCGCCCGGAATGGGGCACCGTCGATCCGAACTCGGGCGAGATCTATTTCACGCTGACCAACAACAACCGGCGGACCCAGACCCAGGTCGATGCGGTGAACCCTCGGGCCAAGAACAACTTCGGCCAGATCGTGCGCTGGCGCTATGCGGGTGGCGATCAGGCGGCTGCACAGTTCGAATGGGATCTGTTCGTGATCGCTGGCCCGGTCACGGAATCGGTGACCTTCAACGGCAGGGCACTGGGCGAGGACAATATCTTTGCCTGCCCGGACGGCATCTGGTGCGATGCCGATAGCAGGCTATGGATTCAGACCGACATGGGCGACCTGGGGCCGGACCATTCCGGGCCGATGAAGGATTTCGGGATGAACCAGATGCTGGCGGCTGACCCCAAGACCGGCGAGATCAGGCGGTTCCTGACCGGGCCCTGGGGGCAGGAGGTGACCGGGGTGGTGACGACGCCGGATCAGAGGACGATGTTCGTGAACTTCCAGCATCCAGGTGGCCATGCCAGCCCCGAGCAGTTCGCGGTCGGCGATTATGGATCGTCGTTCCCGGATGGGGCGGGGACGGTGCCGAGGTCGGCCACGATTGTCATCACCCGCGAGGACGGCGGCAAGATCGGCGCCTGATAAAGCGCGCAGCGACAGGCGTGTCGGCGATATGAATCAGGGCGTCACCAGCATCTGGTTGTTTCCATACCCGGCGGCTAGGGTTGCTCATCTTCCGCCCCATCCGAAGGAAAACCTGCATGTTCGTCGTCACTGTCCTGTTCGAGATCAAGGCAGACCATCTGAAGGCTTTCCTGCCGCTTTTGGCCGAAAACGCACGCCGCTCGCGTGCCGATGAACCTAGATGCAAACGGTTCGACATCTGCCAGCATCCGGATCGGCCGCACCAGGTTTTCCTCTACGAGCTTTACGACGATCAGGTGGCGTTCGAGACGCATAAATCGGCAGCACATTACAAGGATTTCTCCGACGCAACCCAGCCGATGGTGGCGCGGAAGACAGTGCAGACCTTTGCTTTGCTCGGCGCGAAAAAGGGCTGAGATGAGCGGCACCCGGCACTCCAGCGCCCATCTGCGCGCCAGCGACCGTCCCGCGATTAACCGAGCGGGCGGCGCCTCGACGATTCCTATGGTGACCCCGGCCTGCGGTGCGGCGGCGTTTCTGAACGGCTTCACCAGCATTCCGCCCGGAAGCGCGATCCCGCTGCATTTTCATAACTGCGAGGAAAGCGTCCTGATCGTGAAGGGCCGCGCCCGGGTCGAGGTCGATGGCGCCTTTTTTGACGCGGCGGAGGGCGATGTGACATGGCTGCCCGCAGGCGTGCCGCACCGGTTCATCAACCCCTCGGCAAGCCAAG
>JBBKVJ010000081.1:0-3072 GCA_037968375.1 Paracoccaceae bacterium
ATGCCGAAGACCTTGGTTTCAGCCATTCCGGCTTCCTTCCTCAGTTGTCAATGCGAATGCGCGTTCCAGCGCGGCTATATCGACCTCGAACGCATCAAGCGAGAAGGTCTTGAAATCCGATCCCAGATCATAAGCCGGCGGTACATAGTCCGGTTTGATCCTGCCGCGCACACCAATCCAGGCGCAGCCCACCTGCTCTGCCATAACCCGGTAGACATCCGTGACATGGCCGCAGGGCAATATCTCGATGATCTGTTTCAGACGCCCATCAGGCGGCACGTAAAGCAACGGCGCCAGGGCAGCGCCATGGATGGCCACGATCACCTCGGCTTCCCGGAAAAGCCGCATCTGATCGGCGACCGACAGGTCTTCGGGGTAGATCGTCTCAAACCCCATAGGTTCGAGGAAGCCCGTGGCCTCCTGTTCATTGGAGATCATGCGCGTCTTGCGGCGGGACAGGAACACCTTGCGGGGCAAGGGGGGGGCCTCTGGCGCGCTGTTGAGCGCCTTCACCACCGAGGGCTCCCGAACCCAACCGGCACGAACCGGGCGGGTCGCCGTCCACGGGGTCATCTCGAAGCGGATGCCGGGTCCTTCCACATCGTCATCTGTGGCAAGGGTCGTCAGGCCGAAAAGGTCAGTCGCCGCTCGTATATATCCCGGTGTGTCGGCCGGTGTCAGAAGCAGCAATTCGGACCAGTCCAGCGCAAGGCGCTCGGCGATATGAAAGACGATCGGCAGGTGGTTGTTCAGAAAATGCGCAAAATTCTGCGGCGATCTTAGACGCAGGTCGATCAGGGTGCTGCCCTCAATCCGGCGGGTGGGGCGACGGCGGCTAGCCTTGATCCGTTTCAGGATGTTCTTGGGTTCGGGGGTACGGGTGATGACCGGACCCTGACCAAACCGCAAGGTGCCGCCCGCCACCTCTTTCGCGGGCAGGTGGATGATCTCGCAATCCGGGACAAACCGGTCGATGAAGTAGGAGCGCGCTGTGACAAGATAGGCAGGCCCTGTGCAATAGGGCGGAATCCGGGTCTCGATATCGGGCAAGGGCATTCCGCCTTCAATATCCTGATTCGCCACAGAGGCCATTATCGCACCTATACATCTTCCCCCAAAGATCACCCTCGTGAAAGTGGGATGTGCAGGGATAGGCATACCTTGCAGAGCAGTGTAGGGAAAGCAGAGTGATTTCTGGCAATCCGAGAAAATCAACAAAGTGACCGCAACACCCCTTTCCATCGGCTTTCTCAGTATTAGAGATGCCAGCAATCCACGCATCTGGTCAGGCACGCCCTTTCACATGGCAGAGAGCCTGAAGGCCTGCGGGGCTGACGTCCGCCCGATCGGGCCAATGGACGCAGCACCCCTGCGGTCCGATATATTTATGTCCAAGCTGCGCAACCGGATCGGTGTGCCGGCCACCACGCCAACGCGCTCTTTGCATGCCGCGAGCGCCTTCGGGGCGCAGATCAGAGCCGCGCTGGCGAACGCCCCCCCCGACATCCTGTTCAGTCCGGCCGGATCGGTTCTGCTGGCGGGTCTCGGGCCGGACGTGCCGGTGGTCTATTCCTCGGATGCGACGGTCGATCTGATGAAGGACTACTACCCGAAATTCGCCAAGCTCAGCAGATGGGCGCTGCGCCAGGCCGAAGAACTTGAACGGCGCGCGATCGAACGTGCCGATCTGATCGTCTACCCGACCGCCTGGGCCGCGGCGTCGGCTTTGTCGCATTACGGCGCCGAACCCGCCAAGGTGCATGTCGTGCCCTATGGTGCCAATCTAGAGGCACCTGAGCGCGAGGCGACTTTGGCCGAACGGCCTGACGGACCTTTGAAGCTGCTTTTCATCGGGGTGAACTGGGAAAGGAAGGGCGGGGCCATCGCGATCGAGGCATTGGATGCACTGACGGCGCGGGGCGTCGATGCCGAAATGACCGTGATCGGCTGCATCCCCCCGGAAGAGACTTTGCGCCCGAACGTGACGGTCATTCCTTTTCTCGACAAAAACCATCCGGGTCAGCGACAGCAGATTTCCGATCAGTATTTGAGTGCAGATTTCCTTGTTCTGCCAACCCGACAGGAATGTTTCGGGATCGTCTTTTGCGAGGCCGCTGCGCACGGCGTGCCCTCGATCACCACTGCGACCGGCGGCGTGCCGGATGTCGTGCTGGCAGGCGTCACCGGACAGACCCTGCCGCCTGAGGCGCGGGGGGATGCCTATGCCGACGCCATAGAGACCATTCTGGCGACCAAAGGCGGGATCGCGTCCGCGCGGGTGCGGGCGCGCAACGATTACGAGGCGCGGCTGAACTGGGAGGTCTGGGCAAAAACGACCTGTCGCCTGATGCAGGATGTGCTGGCCAGATAAGCCGTTGGGCTTTACCACGGCCCTTTCGGGTGATTCTTCAGCGGCACCCACGGATCGCCCCAGCGGGACAGGCCGGGATCTTCGGGATCTTTTTCCGGGCAATGCTCGGTCGAGATCGCGGCCTTGGTATTGGTCAGGCAGTTGCACGAAACACAGATTTTGGCATCCTTGCCGACCACAACCTTGACGCCGCGATAGATCACTGTGTTGGGGGCAGGGGCCTGAAATTTGCAAGAGTTGCAGGCCGCGATCCGACGCTCGATCACCCAAGGCTCTGCTGGCTTCAGCCCCTCCATGCCCCATTTCAAGAGGCTTCCCGCCGCCTGTTTGACCACCGCTGCAGAAGAAGGCGCCGCGGCCGAAAGCCGTATCTCACAAGGGTCTGCCAGAAACTGGTCGCGCAAGGCAGGCATCTTGCGCAATGCCAGAAGCGCGCGGGCATAAAGCGGCTCATTCAACGCACGACGCGCCGCCTCTAGCGGAGCCGGACCTGCAAGCCCAAGTTCCGCCCCCAAAAGGGTTGCCGCCTCTTCCAGAGAGGCGGCGCCGGTAATCTTGTCCGGAAGCGTCTGGATCACCTTCATCTTTTTGGTCTTTCCGGCACGATCAGACAAAATCAAACGTATCGTCGATATATTTCGTCTGCAGGAATCCCTCGACATTCATCCGTTCGGTATCGTCCAGCGCGCGGTCATAGATCA
>JBBKVJ010000082.1:0-7653 GCA_037968375.1 Paracoccaceae bacterium
CGGCAACCCGGTCGCCGCCCTGATCTGCGCCCTCATCTTCGCCCGCCCTGCGCTGTCGCTGATGGCCGGGGCGGGCTGGGTCGAACCGCTGGCCTTCCCGGTCCCCGCCGCCTTCACCAAATCGAAGAAGGCAGGCCGCCGTGAATACCTGCGCGCCCGCCTTAACGCCCAGGGCCAGGCCGAGGTGTTCGCCTCGGAAGGCTCAGGCAGGATCAGCGGGTTGAGCTGGGCCACCGGGCTGGTGGAACTGCAAGATGGGGCAATGGAGGTCGCCGAAGGGGATATGGTGCGGTTCTTGCCCTATGCGGGGATGGGGATGTTTTGAGCCGTGCCGCGCGCGGCTGACTCAGGGGCGTAGTGGACGCCCGCAGCCTCGACGCACCGTGGGCGCCTTGCGGGATTATCAATGCAGCACCAACCATTACAGGAGGCGACGCCATGCCGAAAACACCGATACTGCCGCCGGAGTTCGGTGCGACGGACGGCCCATTGAAACTGTCGCCGGGTATCCGTTCGGGCGGTCATGTCTTTCTGACCGGGATGACGGGAAGCACCCGCGACGGGCAGATGCCGCACGACCCCGAGGCCCAGATACGCAACGCCTTCGACAAGATCGGCCATGTGCTGCGCGCTGCCGGACTGACCTTCGGCGCGATCGTAGAGATGACAAGCTATCATATCGGCCTGCGCGATCACTTGGACCTCTTCGATGCGATCCGGCTTGACTACCTGCCTGAGCCCTACCCGGCCTGGACCGCCGTCGAGGTCGCGGGGCTACGGCGCGAAGGTGCCATTGTCGAAATCCGGGTCATCGCCAGCGCCGACCCCGAAGCCTGAGCCGCTACCCTCTTCGGATCAGATAGACCGCCGCGTCCCCGACGTCCTGCGAAGACAGCAACGCGTGCCCCGCCTCGGCACAGAAATGCGGCACGTCGATCTCGGCGGCGGGATCGGTGGTGATCAGCCGCAGCACCGCGCCCGGCGCCATGCCCTTCAGGCGCTTGCGGGCCTTCAGCACCGGCAGCGGGCACAAGAGGCCGGTCGCGTCGATCTCGTCATCCCAAGTCATGGCCGGGAGATAGGCGAAGTCATGCGCGCTGTCTATCGTGACGAGGGGTGCCGCGCGCAGGCCGCAGTCACCGCCCGCGCGGTCATCACCCGGACCAGATGCGCGCGATAATCCGGCGTGCCGTGCAGGTCGCCGATCATGCCGTCCGCACGCATCGTCAGTCCGCTCACCGCCGCGGTGGAAAAGTCCTTCGACAGCGCCGCCTCGGCCTCGGTCCAGCGAAAGACACCGTCCTCCGATGCCCCGGTGACAGCCACCCGAACACCATCGGCAAACTTCGCCACGAAGACCCCGACCAGCGCGAACCGCGAGGCCGGTTGCACGAACTTTTGATAATCCGCCTTTTCCGGCACCGGAAACCGGACCTCGGTGATGATCTCGCCAAGATTCAGCGCGGTCGCAAACATCCCGTCGAAAAACGCCTCCGCCGCGATCTTTCGGGACTGAGTCACCACAGTCGCCGCCGAGGCCAATACCGCCGCCGGATAACAGGCCGAGGGGTCGTTATTGGCCAGGCTGCCGCCGATGGTGCCGCGATTGCGGACCGCCGGGTCGCCGATCATCCCGGCCAGATGCGCCAATGCCGGGTATAGCCTCGCCGTCTCGCGCGCCACCACCGCATGCGTCATCCCGCCGCCGATCGCGATGGTGCCGTCATCGGCCTTGCAGACCCCCTTGATCTCGGCGATGCCCGACAGGCTGACCAGCACCGACGGCGACGCCAGCCGGCTTTTCAGCGTCGGGATCAGCGTCTGCCCACCGCCCAAAGCCTGCGCGTCCTCATCGGCCAGCGCCTTGACCGCCTCGCCGATGGTCTTGGGCCGTTCGAAATCGAATGTATACATATCCCTGTTCTCCCTCAGACTTCGATGGCCACCCAGACCGGATCAAAAACCGGACCTACTGGACCTGAACTGGCGCCGATACCCTGATCCTTCAGCATGTCTTGTCCTACCCACCGGCATCGCTACGCGGTGGCGGGCAGCTTTTGCCCCGACGCCGCTAGGATCGCTTTGACGATGTTGTGATAGCCGGTGCAGCGGCAGATGTTGCCTTCCAGATAGGCGCGGATTTCACCCTCGCCGGGCTTGGGGTTATCCTTCAGAAGGGCTGCCGCCGACATCACCATGCCCGGCGTGCAGAACCCGCACTGCAGCCCGTGATGATCCTGAAACGCCTGCTGGATCACCCCAAGCGAGCCATCGGCATTGGCCATGCCCTCGATGGTCGTCACCTCCGCGCCCTCGGCATCAAGCGCGAAAATCGTGCAGGCCTTCACCGCCTCGCCACCCACATGCACCACGCAGGCGCCACATTGCGAAGTGTCACAGCCGACATGCGTGCCGGTCAGTTTCAACCCTTCGCGCAGGAACTGCACCAGCAGGGTTCGCCCCTCAACCGCGCCCGAAACAGCCTTGCCGTTCACGGTCATCGTGACCTTGGTCATGGGAATCCTCTCTCGCGTCGTGAGCCGCAATAAAGCACGGCTTTGACGACGTGAGAACCGGGGAAACACGCCGCATCAACTCCGTCAATCAACTTTTGGGTTGACTGATGGATTGCAACACCTTAATTCATCTCTATGGTTGAACGAGATCAAGACACCCGCCTGACAGACATCCTGAAGGCCGCCGCCGACCCGACGCGGCGGGCCATCCTGACGCTGCTTGCCCAGCATGGCCCGACCCGCGTGACCGATCTGGCCGCCCGCTTCGAGATCAGCCTCAATGCTGTCTCCAAGCACATCAAGGTTCTGGAAGGCGCAGGCCTCGTCAGCCGCCGCACCGCCTGGCGCGAACATCTGATCGAGGCGCGAATGGCGGAGCTGGGTCAGATCGACCACTGGTTCCGCGATCTGCGCCTGATCTGGGAGATGCGTCTTGAGGCTCTGGACAAACTACTGACCAAGGAGAACGACAATGACTGATCTATCCCTGACGGTGCGCCGCACCATCAAAGCCCCGCAAAAGGCAGTTTTTGACGCCTGGCTGGATCCAAAGATGATGGCAAAGTTCATGGCGCCCCGGCCCGATACGCATGTCACCGTGGCCAAGTCGGACGCCCGCGTCGGCGGTCGCTTCGTGGTGACAATGGTCGAGGGTGAAAAAGTGCATCCGCACGAAGGCACCTACAACGAGATCACCCCGCATTCGCGGCTGGTCTTCACCTGGGAGGCGCCGTGGTCGGCCCCCGGCACCAATGTCACGGTCGATTTCAATCCTGTCGATGGCGGCACCGAGGTGGTGTTGACGCAGGTGAAATTCCTTTCCGAAGAATCGCGGGACAACCATTTCGGTGGCTGGACGGGCATCCTGACCAAGCTCGAGAAAGTGATGGCCTGAGATGGATCATGCCATCGCAACACGCGACGACTGGCTGGCCGCGCGGCTGGATCTGATGCAGGCCGAAAAGGCGCATATGCGGGCGGGCGACGCGCTGGCCAAACAGCGGCGCGCCCTGCCGCGGGTGCGGATCGAGAAGCCTTACACCTTCACTGGGGCCCGGGGGCAGTTGACCCTGCCCGACCTTTTCGGGTCGCATTCGCAGCTTTTCGTCTATCACTTCATGTTCGGTGCAGACTGGGCCGAAGGCTGTCCCAGCTGTTCATTCTGGGCCGATAATTTCGATGGGCTTGCGGCGCATTTGGCGGCGCGGGACTGCGCGCTGGTCGTGGTCTCGAAGGCGCCCTACGAGGTGCTTGCGTCTTACAAACAACGGATGGGCTGGCAGTTCCGCTGGGTCTCGGCGGGCGACAGCGGCTTCAACGAGGATTTGGGCGTGACCTTCGCGCCCGAGGATATCGAAGCCGGGCGCGCCGTCTACAACTTCCGCAAGACCAAAAGCATCGGCACCGAAATGCCCGGAATCACCGTGTTCCAACGCGACGGGGATGCGGTGTTTCATACCTATTCGACCTATGCACGCGGGCTTGAGGCGATCAACAGCGGCTATCACATCCTCGATCTGCTGCCGAAAGGCCGCGATGAGGAAAAGCTGCCCTGGTCGATGGCCTGGTTACGCCGCCACGATCAATATTCCTGACATCTCGAACGGAGCATTACACATGGACAATCTGAACTGGATTGCGATTATCACGGGCACCATCGCCAGCTTCCTCCTCGGCTGGGTGCTCTATTCGCCGGGTGTGTTCGGGCGCAAATGGGCCGAAGGCTCACGGGTCGAGCTTGGCTCGGCGTCTTCGATGCCGGTTTTCGCGATGGCCACGCAGCTCGTGGCACTGTTTGCGCTGTCGCTGGTCATCGGAATCACGGCGACCACCAATTCGTTGGGTGCCGCAATCGCGGCCATCATCGCAGCGGCGCTGTTCGCCGTCTCGGGCGGGGCTTTCATCAAGAAAACCGGATACGCGTTGGCCGTCGATGGCGGTTATATCATCGCCGCCGGGGTGCTGATGATCGCAGCGCAGGCATTATTCTAGGGCGGATTTCTCGCGCGGTCGGGGGCGGGTCGGGATTTCCTTCAAAAGCCCGCCCACACCCATCGCGGCGATATCCGCAGACGTCACTTCGATAGCGCAGGCGATCCGCTCTAGCACCCAGTCCGCCCCGTTCAGCGCCGGCGAGCGGGCACAACCCGGCAGGCCGATCACCGGCAAGGTGCCGATCCGTCCGACGAACAGCAGGTTGCCGGGATCGACCGGCATCCCGAAATACTGCACCTCGCCACCGGCCAGCCGCACCGCTTCCGGCGCCACATCGCGGATGTCCGAGGTCGCCGATCCGGTCAGGATCAGGATCATTCCGGCCTTGGTCTGCACCGCATCCTTCAGCGCCGAACTCAACTTGTCCACGCGGTGCGGCACGACCGTCTTTGGCCCGATCGCCACGCCCAGACGGTCCAGCCGCGCAGCGATCACGCGCTGGCCCTTTTCACCATCGTCCGATGCCACGGTTGTCTGGATCAGTTCGGCACGTTCGATTCTTGCGGGCCGGAGGTGCAGCCCGCGCGCCCCTGCCAAGCAGGCTTTTGCCAAAGCGATCTCGGGTGCGGCATACGCGATGATCTTGACTGTCGCCACCATGCCGCCGGCATCCATCCGCTGCCATTCGCGGACAGTGGCGATGGTGATCGCCGGATCGACGGCATTCAGCGCGTTGATCCGCGTCGCGTCGACCTGCGCCACGCCCGCCACCTCGGCATGGATATTGACCCGCCCCGTGCCCATCGGCCGCAGTGTCAGCCGGGCCGCACCGGGAACGGGCACCACCGCCTCGGCCAATCGCAACGCGGCACGGTCTTCATGCACGTCATCGGGCCCAAGCAGGGCCACCGTCACTTCGGTCACCCCGCCATCGCGCAGCCTGGCAATATCGTCTTGCTCAAGAACCCGCCCCTTACGCATCCTGCCGCCGTCAAAGGCGACCGAATGCGCCAGAATGGCGCCCTGGGCCTCGTCCAGCGGAACCGGCCCGAACCACATCAGCCCTGTCTCAGCACTTGGGTGATCTCGGCCATCACCGACACCGCAATCTCGGCCGGTGTCGCCGCTCCGATATCCAGACCCACAGGCGCGTGGATGCGGGCGATCTGGTCGGCGCCAAACCCGCCCTCCTGTAGCCGCTCGACACGTTTGGCATGGGTCCGCTTTGACCCCAAACAGCCGAGATAAAAGACCGGCGCCGCCAATGCCGCCCGGATCGCCGGATCGTCAATCTTGGGATCATGCGTCAAGGTCACCACGGCGGTGCGCGCATCCAGCCCGGCCTCGGCCATCGCCGTATCTGGCCAATCGTGGCTGATCACCTCGCCCGGAAACCGCTCGGCCGACCCAAACGCCTCGCGCGGGTCGATCAGCAACGGGTCATAGCCCGCCAGCCGCGCCATGATCAGAAGCGGCTGCGCGATGTGCACCGCACCCACCACGATCATCCGCAAGGGCGGGTTGTGGACCCCGATGAACTCGGCACCCTCAATTCCCGAGCGGTCAGCGCGAAAACGCTCCGCGAGAACGGCCCCGTCAGACCCGGCAAGGCGCCCCGGTCCGGCCTCGGGTGTCACCACATAGGCGATCTGGCGGCGTTCCGCGCGCGCCTGGACCAACTCGGCCAACAGCGCCTCGGGCAAGGCATTGCCCACGGGTTCCACCAGCACCCGGATCGTGCCGCCGCAGGTCAGGCCGACCGCGAACGCCTCGTCATCCGAAACCCCAAATGTCAGAAGGCGCGCCTTGCCATCCTCCAGCGCGTCCAGCGCCTCGGCCACCACCGCGCCTTCGACGCAGCCGCCCGAGACCGAGCCCTGAATTTCGCCCTTACCCGACACCGCCAACTGGCTGCCAACGCGCCGCGGCGCCGAGCCCCAGGTTTCCACCACAGTCGCAATCACGGCACCACGCCCGTCACGGTGCCAAGCCAGCGCCGTTTCGGGACTATCGTCAAAGCCCATAAAGAAACCTCCCGACGCCCATTATGGACCTCGGGAGGCTGGCTTTCCAGTGGCGCGACCCCGAAGGACCGCGCCACTATCGATGGGTCAGCGCGACGCGACCCGGTCGATCAGCAGCGGCGTGATCCGGCGCACAGACACGCGGCGGTTTTCACGCTCGGCGTCAAGCGTCGGCACCTTCAGATCGCTTTCGCCATAGCCCTGCACCACCATGTTTTCCGGCGGCACATCGAAGTACTCGGTCAGCGCCAGCGCCACCGATTCCGCGCGACGGTCGGACAGTGCCAGGTTGTACGAACCACGGCCCACAGCATCGGTGTGGCCTTCGATCAAAAACACCTCGCTGGGGTTGTCCTCGATCATCGCGCGCATCAGGTCGCCCAGACGGGCCAGCTCTTCCGCTTCGCTTGCACGGATTGCCGCCGATGCGGTCTCAAAGTTGACTTCGTCCAGCGCGATCTCGGGCACCAGTTTGCGGACCCGCTCGATATCGCGGATCTGGCGCAGCGAGAATACCCGGCCGACGTTCTTGGCCGAAGCCCGCTCCAGTACGGCCCGCACCGATTCAGGGTCCGTACGCTCGATCACAACAATCCGCTCTTCGATCTCGGGCAGGGTCGAAACCACAACCCGCTCGTAGGTCTCGGTATCGTCGATCAGGACAACGCGCGTGCCGTCCTCGTTCTCACGCACCCGGCGCAGAACCCGGCCCGACGCATCGCGGATCGTGATGATCTTCGAGCCGTCTTCACGGGTCACGACCGAGCGTGTCGAACCGTCCGAAAAGGTTTCCGTGCGCACAGTCGCGCCCGGCTGACGCAAAAGCGCGTCATCGTCCTTCAGCACGTAGTAGTTGTTGTCGCCCCGCTGGACGATAACCCGGTCGCCAGTGTTGGCCACAACGCGGTCGCCGTTTTTCAACAGCGCGCCGACGGCAAGGATGCCGAGACCGACAAGGGCGGCTTTTTCGAAGTTCGACATGCCCCGGTCGTTATTCGACGACGCGGTGGCATTGACTTTGCCCGAAGCGGTGGTGTCGAAATCTTCGTCCGACTGGCGGGTATCTTCTTCGGTGATTTCCACCTCGGTCGTGTTTTCGGTTTCGACCTCGCCGTCCGCAGCCGCAGCGGCCACAGTCGTCGTGGCGGCTTCACCGTCGGCAGCTTCGAACGTGGCAC
>JBBKVJ010000083.1:0-3762 GCA_037968375.1 Paracoccaceae bacterium
CGTTCAGACTTGGCAGGCTAAGTTTCGGATTGTCGAAAAATCCGGGGCTGACCTTGATCGCAAAGCCGTCAAAACCGGGGACAAAGGCCGTTTTCACGACGAACACGCCATTCGCCTCAGGCAGATGCATCGACAGGACCGGCGGCATCACCACGCCACTCTTTGCCAACGCCACAAAGGCCCGCTCGATCACATCCACAATCGTCAGATCGAGCTTTACCAACCGGCGCAGCTCGGCCTCGGTCACGATCTGGATGTCATGCGCCATAGGTTTTGCCTTTCAGCGTATGCGTGCCAATCAGTACGTCCTCACCTGCCATGATCCGGTTGAAGATGGCCATATCCAGGTTGCGCCCGGTTATCACGGTGCCGACAGGTCCGTCTAATCCGGGCAATTTACCCGCCAGCGAGGCGGCCAACCCCACCACTGAGGCACCCTCGGCCACAATCCGGTCCTCGAAAAACAGGACCTGCATCGCGTGACGGATTTCGTCCTCGCTGACCAGCACAACATCGTCCAGCAAGTCACGGCAGATCGGAAAGGTCAGCCGGTTGGCGAGGCCTATTCCGCCGCCCAGACTGTCGGCAAGCGACGCAACCTCGACAACCTCGACCGGATGACCTGCGCGGATCGAGGCGTGCATGGCGGCACCGCCTTCCATCGTGATGCCGATAATGCGGATCCCGGGGTTGATCGTCTTGGCCGCCACGGCAATGCCAGCGGCCAGTCCACCGCCAGACAGCGGCACCAGAATTGCGGTCAGGTCCGGGCGGTGTTCCAGCATCTCAAGGCCGATGGTCCCCTGCCCTGCGATGACCGCCGGATCGTCGAAGGGCGAGATTTCGACAAGCCCTTCAACCTCACAAAGCCTGCGGCTTTCATGCATCGCTTCGTCCTGAGTGGTGCCGATGATGCGCACCTCGGCGCCAAGCGCGCGAATGCCGTCGACCTTGGCCGATGGCACAAGGTCTGACATGCAAATCACCGCCCGCATGCCCCGCAAAGCTGCGGCATAGGCGACCCCGCGCCCGTGATTTCCGGTCGAGCAGCAGACCACCCCTTGCACCGTTTCCGGCTGCGTCATGACCGCGTTCATAGCGCCCCGCAGCTTGAATGCCCCAATCGGCTGCATGTTTTCCAGCTTGAGCAGAAAGTCCTGCCCGATCACCTTCGACATGTAGGGCGAGGGCACCAAGGGGGTGGCGTCGGCCACGCCCCGGATCACCTTTCGGGCGGCCAGAATATCCGCAAGGGTCACGGTCATTCAGACAGCTTCCTTCACCGCAGACAGGAATTGCCGGGTCCGGTCGCGCTGCGGGTTTTCGAACAGCGCATCAGGGGGGCCCTGCTCTTCAATCCGACCGCCGAAGAAAAAGCAGATGCGGTCTGAAATGTCGCGGGCAAAGCCCATCTGATGGGTGACCATCAACATGGTCAGATTGTGTTCCGAGACGAGCTTGCGGATGACATTGGTCACCTCGCCAATGACTTCGGGATCAAGCGCCGAGGTCACTTCATCGAACAGCATCACCTTGGGCCGCATCGCGAGCGCGCGGGCGATGGCCACACGCTGTTGCTGTCCGCCCGACAACCGCGAAGGATGCTGGTCCTTCTTGTCGATCATGCCAACCAGGTCCAGCAATTCTTCCGACCGTTCACGCGCCACCTGTTTCGATAGCCCCAGAACCTGCACCGGGCCCTCCATGCAATTTTGCAAAGCGGTCATATGCGGGAAAAGGTTGAAGTGCTGAAAGCACATACCGATGCTGGCGCGGATTTTGCGAAGATGTCGGGCATCGGCGGGCACCAGAACCCCGCCCTTCGGCATATGCGTCAGCGGCTGGCCGTCGACATAGATGACCCCGCCGTTGATCGTCTCCAGCGTCATCAGCATCCGCAGCACGGTGGTCTTGCCAGACCCCGAGGGGCCGATGACCGTCACCATCTCACCAGCCGCAATCTCCAGATCCAGTTTATCCAGCACCACCAGTGCACCGTAACTTTTGGTCACGTTCATGAACCGCACCATCGGCACGTTGTCGCCGCTTAGTTCCAGCGGGTATTCCGACATGTCTTCCATTAACGCATCCCCAGTTTGCGGCGGACCCAGATCTCGAACAGCCGGATCAGCCCAGCCGCTGGCAACGAGATCGCGAGAAAAATTATGCCGACCAGCGTGTAAGGTTCGAGGAAGCGGTAACTCTCGGATCCGATGGCGTTTGCAGTGTGCATCAGTTCCGCCACCCCGATCACGCTCAGCATCGGCGTATCCTTTAGAATTCCAACCAGGTAGTTACCCATCCCGGCCAGCGAGGGCGGCAGCGCCTGCGGAATGATGACCCGGAAATAGGTCTGCCGGCTCGTCATGTTCAGCGCGGTGCAAGCCTCCCATTGGCCCTTCGGCACCGATTCAAGGCCGCCGCGATAAACCTCGGACAAATAGGCGGAATAATGCAGGCCGATGGCGACCATCCCTGAGACCCAGGGCGAAAGACGTATCCCGAACTGCGGGCCGACATAGAAGACGAAGAATATCTGCAGCACCAACGGGGTGGAGCGGATGAACTCGACGAACTCTCGCGCCAAGAGCGTCAGCGGGCGAAATTCGGTGCGCTGCGCCAAGGCCAACACAAGGCCAAGCACCACCGCGATCGCATAGCCCACTCCCGCCGCCATCAGCGTGTTGAGCGTGGCCCACAAGAGCCGCGGCAGGATCTCGAAGGTGAAGTCCCAGCGCCAGTTAAAGTTCATCCGCGGCCCAGCCTCCGTGCCATGACCCGTTCCAGCCAGCGCATGAAGGGCGTCACCAAGAACCGGGCGAGGATGTAATAGACAATCAGCGCCGTCCCGAACGACTGCGCCGACAGGTAGGTCGAGGCGTTGATCTGCTTGGACTGGAACATCAGATCGGCGACCGAAATCAGAGACACCAGCGCCGTTCCCTTCAGCAACTCAATGATCAGATTGCCCCAAGGCGGCAGCATAAGCAGAAACGCCTGCGGCAAGATCACCCGCCGCATCCGCTGGGCGGGCGACATGTTGAGCGCAAGTGCCGCCTCCCACTGACCCTTGGGCACCGACTGGATAGCACCGCGGACGAGTTCGGCGCCGTAAGCCCCCACGTTCATTCCGACCGACAGGAACCCAGCGGCAAACTTGGGCAGCGTGATGCCGAACAGCGGCAGCACGAAGAAGATCCAGTACAGCTGAACCAGCAACGAGGTGCCGCGAAATATCTCGATGTAGGTGATGGCGATGCCGCGGATCAGCGGGTTCGACGACAGTTTGCCCAAGCCCGCGATCAGCGCGACGACGATGGCAACGGCGGAGGCAAACAGAAACTGGATTCCGGTGACCGCCGTACCGTCAAGGAAGCGGGCGCCATAGGTCTGAAGGAACTCCCAGTATGACACCTGCACCCCATCGTTCAGGAAAGCGAGGGGCGGGTCAGCCGCCCCTCATAGCCTCAGCGGTTCGCGCAGACCCATGCGGTGGTTTTGTCACCCGGCAACGACGCTTCGCCATAGCCATACTGCTTGACCGCATCCAGCATCTCGGGCGAGCCGAGATAGGTTGTTTGCGCGGCATTGAAGGCGTCGACGAAATCCTGATCCTCCTTACGGAACCCGATCCCGGCCCAGTTCATTGCATCTGCTGGCAGAGCATTCGGATCAGTGACTTCGGCGGCGCCGCCAGAGTTGTCGGCCAATTGCTTGACGGTAAAGTATGTGCCCGCCCCGGCATCCGCCCGCCCGGCCCTC
>JBBKVJ010000084.1:0-2607 GCA_037968375.1 Paracoccaceae bacterium
ACCAGTCAAAATAGACCCTCAGGCCGAGAAACTTGGGTCCCGATTCCCGACCGCTTATACGATTTTGTTCCTGCTGATTGTTCTGATGGCGGCTCTGACCTGGATCATCCCTGCTGGTCAATATGACCGCGAGATGAACGAGGCTGTTGGGCGCGAAGTCGCCGTGGCTGGTACTTACAAGACAGTCGAGGCCAATCCGCAAGGTTTCATTGATGTCCTGCTGGCCCCCACGGCGGGGTTTTATGACCCCGACAGCTATGCCGCCAACGCCATCGACGTGGCGCTGTTCGTGCTGTTCCTGGGCGGTTTTCTGGGTGTGGTGAATGCCACCGGATCAATTGATGTCGGCATTCGGGCGGCGATGCGCAAAATGACGGGACGCGAGGTCTGGATGATCCCAATCCTGATGTCGCTCTTCGCCCTTGGCGGCACCACATACGGCATGGCCGAAGAAACGCTGGCCTTCTATGCTCTTTTGATCCCAGTGATGATGGTGGCGGGCTTCGACGCGCTGACCGGGGTTGCGATCATCTTGATCGGCGCGGGCATCGGCACGCTGGGGTCAACGATCAACCCGTTTGCCACTGTCATCGCCTCGAACGCGGCCGGGGTTGCGTTCACCGATGGACTGGTGGTGCGCCTGGTGCTGCTGCTCGGCGGGCTTGCGATCTGTGTGGCCTATGTCATGCGCTACGCGATGCGGGTGAAGGCCGATCCGGCCCGTTCTGTCGTTGCAGCCCAGGCCGATAGTAACAAACAGGCCTTTCTGTCCGGCGGCAACGGGACAGAGGAGGACCGGCTCAGCGGGACGCAATCAGTGATCCTGATCCTGTTCGCGGCAACCTTTGCGGCGCTGATCTGGGGCGTGTCGTCGCAAGGCTGGTGGATGGCGCAGATGGGCGCGTTGTTTCTCGGCATGGCGATTCTGATCGGGCTGATTGCGCGGATGGGCGAGAAACGCCTGACCGCAAACTTTGTCGATGGCGCGCGCGACCTGCTGGGCGTGGCGCTGATCATCGGTCTGGCCCGTGGCATCGTGGTGATCATGGAACAAGGCCTGATCGCTGACACGATCCTGAACAGTGCGGCACTGACCGTTGGCGGGTTGCCGGAACTGGCTTTCATCAACCTGATGTTCTGGATTGAGGTTGCGATGAGCTTTCTGGTGCCGTCCTCGTCCGGCCTTGCGGTTCTGTCGATGCCGATCATGGCGCCGCTGGCAGACTTTGCCGGAGTTTCGCGTGATCTGGTGGTCACGGCCTATCAATCTGCAAGCGGTTTGGTGAACCTTGTCACGCCGACCTCGGCCGTGGTGATCGGTGGCCTCGCCATCGGGCGCGTCCCCTATGATCGCTGGATTGCCTTTGTCTGGCCGCTTCTGCTGATCCTGACGATCTTTATCTCGGTTGTGCTCAGCATCGCCGCAATCCTTTGAAACCTGGAGCATTCCCCCATGACCACTCATGATCTTGGCGTTCATTCCGAAACCGGGCGGCTGCGGCAGGTCATTGTCTGCCGCCCCGGTCTGGCACACCGTCGCCTGACGCCGTCGAATGCTGAGGCGCTGCTCTTTGACGATGTCTTCTGGGTCAAGCAGGCGCAAAAGGACCATGATGTCTTCGCCCAGATGATGCAGGCCGAGGGCGTTGAGGTGCTGGATGTGAACACCCTGCTGGCCGAGGTGCTGGACATTCCGGAGGCGCGCAAATGGGTGCTGGACCACCGGGTAACGCCGAATGATGTCGGCACCGGCATGCTGGACGAGCTCTTGGCCTGGATGCATGAGCTGCCGGGCGCCA
Source organism: Paracoccaceae bacterium (assembly GCA_037968375.1). Classification (GTDB taxonomy): domain Bacteria; phylum Pseudomonadota; class Alphaproteobacteria; order Rhodobacterales; family Rhodobacteraceae; genus CANNFR01. The sequence goes on from JBBKVJ010000084.1 coordinate 1,800, forward strand.
AGCTGGCCGAATACCTGATCGGCGGGCTCGAGGTCGGCGATCTGCCGTTCAAGCCGGAGGGCCTCTTTGGCAACTATCTGGGCGCGTATGGCTTCATCCTGCCGCCCTTGCCGAACTTCCTGTTCACCCGCGACAATAGTGCGTGGATCTATGGCGGGGTGACCCTGAACCCGATGTATTGGGCGGCGCGCAAACCCGAAACCCTGCTGACCGCCGCCGTCTACCGGTTCCACCCGAAGTTCGCCGGCAAGACCACGGTGCATTGGGGCGACCCGACGGTCGAACATGGGTTGGCCTCGGTCGAGGGCGGCGATGTGATGCCCGTGGGTAACCGCACCGTGCTCGTCGGCATGGGCGAGCGGTCCTCGCCGCAGGGCATCGGCCTTCTGGCGGCGGCGCTGTTTGACAAGGGAGTAGCAGAGCGTGTGATTGCCTGTCAGTTGCCCAAAAGTCGCTCGGCCATGCATCTGGACACGGTGTTCACGCTGTGCGGCGGCGATGTGGTGACAAGTTTCAAAGAGGTCGCTGACGAAATAACCTGCTTCGACATGCGCCCCGGTGAAGGCAAGGCACCTCTGCAATTCCGGCGTGACGACCGGCACCTGTTCGACGTGGTTGCGGAGGTCTTGCACCTGCCAAAACTGACGGTGGTTCCCACCGGTGGCGACAACGAGGCCGAGCGGTCGCGCGAACAGTGGAACGACGGCAACAACGTGCTGGCGCTGCGCCCCGGCGTTGTCGTCGGCTACGACCGCAACGATGATACCAATGCAGCGCTGAAGGCCGCCGGGATCGAGGTTCTGGCGAT
>JBBKVJ010000085.1:0-13039 GCA_037968375.1 Paracoccaceae bacterium
AAGGGGGACGCGGCCATGGCCAAGGGTAACGACAAGAAGGCAAAAAGGGACAAGGCCGGCAAAAAGGCCAAGTCCAAGGTCGCGAAAGCGGCGGCCAAGCCGGTCTCGCCGCTGGCCCCCAAGGGCGGATTTCCGTCGCTGCCGGTCATCCCGGGGGTCGAGTTTTCCGCCGTCGCGGCGGGCGTGCGTTACCCCGGGCGTCTCGATGTCATGCTGGCGCTGCTGGCACCCGGCACCTCGATCGCGGGCGCCTTTACCCGCTCGGCCACCCGCTCGGCCCCGGTGCGGGCCTGCGAGGACCGGCTGGCGATGAAACCCGACCCAAAGAAGGGTGCGGCGATCATCGTCAATTCCGGTAATTCCAACGCCTTCACCGGGGCTGCGGGTGAGGTTTCGGTGGCCGAGGTGTCCGAGGCCGTCGGCAAGGCGCTTGGCCTGCCCACTACACGGGTATTCCCGGCCTCGACCGGCGTGATCGGCGAGCCGATGAAGCACGAACGCATTGTGGCGGCGGTCGACGATCTGGTGGCGGGCCTGTCGCACACCAGTATCGAACACGCCGCCCGTGCGATCATGACGACTGATACCTTCCCGAAAGGCGCAGCGGTCGAGGTCGAGATCGACGGTGCGCGTATCCGTGTGGCAGGCATCGCCAAGGGCTCGGGCATGGTCGCGCCCGATATGGCGACGATGCTGGTCTATCTCTTCACCGACGCCAAGATTGGCCCGGTGGCTTTGCAGCGGATGCTCGCCCGTGCGATGGATGAAACCTTCAACTGCATCACCGTCGATGGCGATACCTCGACTTCGGACACACTGATCCTGGCGGCGACCGGCAAGTCGAAGGCACCCGAGATCCGTGACGTGCGCACCAAGCAGGGTCGCGCCTTTTATGACGCGCTGCAGGGCGTGATGATGGATCTGGCGCATCAGGTGGTGAAGGACGGTGAGGGGGCGACGAAATTCGTCGAGGTCGCGGTCAGCGGGGCTGCCAGTGCCGCCGACGCCAAAAAAGTGGCCTTTGCCATCGCCAATTCGCCTTTGGTGAAAACCGCCGTGGCGGGGCAGGACCCGAACTGGGGCCGAATCGTCATGGCCGTCGGGAAATCCGGTGCCAGGGCCGAGCGTGACCTGCTGACGATCCATCTGGGCGATGTACTGGTTGCCGAGAAGGGCATGATCGCCAGCAGCTATGCCGAGGCGGACGGGGCGGCGCACATGAAGGGCCAGAACATCCGGATCGGCGTCGATCTGGGGCTTGGCAAGGCTGAGGCGACGGTCTGGACCTGCGATCTGACCAACCGCTACATCGAGATCAACGCGGATTATCGGTCGTAACATGGGCGTGGTCCTTGTCTCGGCGGTCGCACTGATCGACGTCGAGGGCCGCGTTTTGCTGGCGCTGCGGCCCGAGGGCAAGTCGATGGCGGGTCTGTGGGAGTTTCCCGGCGGCAAGGTCGAACCCGGCGAGACCCCCGAGGCGGCGCTGATCCGCGAGTTGCACGAGGAGCTGGGCATCGACACCTGGGCCTCGTGCCTGGCCCCGCTGACCTTTGCCAGCCACGCCTACGAGACGTTCCACCTGCTGATGCCGCTGTTCGCCTGCCGGAAGTGGCAGGGGATACCGCAGGCACGCGAGGGGCAGGCGTTGAAATGGGTGCGGCCCGGGCGGTTAAAGGATTACCCGATGCCGCCCGCGGACGTGCCGCTGATCGCGGTGTTGAGGGATTGGCTTTGAGAACCCCTGGCAGGACTGGCTTCAGCCGGTTCTGAACCGCTCGATCCGCGCCTCGGTTTGGCGGGCCTCGTCACGCAGCCAGTCGGCGAACTTGCGTATCTGGGGGCGCTTCTCGCCGTCGTCCCGGATGCTGAGCCTGTAGGGATGCGGTGCGACCAGATGATCCGAGGCCGGAAACGGCGTGACGATTGTCTCGTCGTCGAGGCCGTCCAGAACCAGCGACAGGCCACAGAGCAAAAAGCCGACATTGGAGCGGACCGCTTCCAGCGCCAGGCGGGCATTCTTGTAGTGGACTCCGCGATCCGGGCCGCTGGCGCGATGGCCGAACCGCTCGAACCACTCGACCCAACCGGGACGGTCAGCGTTCTCGCGCTGGGTCTCGAGGTGCAAAAGCGGCATCCCCTCCATCTGGTTGGCCCGATCATACCCGGCGATCCGGCGCGGATTGTCCGGCCCGGTCACCGGCAGCAGCAGATCGCGGAACAGCGCCGTTCCCGCCCCGTCGCTGTTCACCACGCGCAAGTCGGGCGCACCCAGCCGCAATGGGACGTCGCCGGTTCCGTTGATGCAGAACAGCACATTGGGAAAGGTCGCCCGGAAGTTCGGCAGCCGCGGCGCGAGCCACAATTCCGCCCAGTCCGGATCGGCGACCACGTAAATTTCGCTGGCGCGCTGGAAGTCGAGCGCGTCGGACGCACGCTCCAGCGCGTCGAACGCCTGATGCAGGTCGGCGAGTGCCGGGCGAAGCTCGGCCGTCGGCTGAAGGCCGGATCGGCCGCGCAGGATGAGGTCGGTTCCGAGATAGTCTTCGAGCGCGCGGATCCGCTGCCCGACGGCGGCAGGCGTGATCCCCAGCTGTTCCGCGGCGTCCTTGAACGACCCCTTGCGCACCGCGAGGTCGATCGCCTGTAGCGCCTTCAGGTGCGTTACGAGCGGCATTCGCTAACGTTGACCTTCATTATGATACGCTCTTAGCATAGTCGATAAAGTTTTTCTTTCCCAGATCAAAGAAAATTTGGTTAGGGCATCCGTCTGCCGCCCTGCATCCTGTCGGTGTCGCGACACTCATTCAAACAGGAGATCGAACGATGAAGCGCTATATGATCGAACGAGACATTCCGGGCGTCGGAGATTTTTCGCTGACAGAGCTGTGCGGAGCCGCGCGCGCGTCCAACAATGCGCTGTCCAGCATCGGGACGTCGATCCAGTGGCAGCATTCCTATGTCGCGAAGGAGAAAACCTTCTGCGTCTACCTGGCCGAAAGCGAGGACGAGATCAGGAGACACGCCGAGCTGAGCGGCATACCCTTGTCCAAGATCACCGAGGTCGGACAGATCATCGATCCGCTGACGGCCAACAACTGACCCGCTGATCCGCCCGCAATAAAAAGGTCCAGGCGAATGCCCGGGCCTTTTTCATTTACGAACTTCGGCCTGCGGAAACCTAACTCAACACCCGCTCGACCGTCTCGCGCTCGAAGATCTCGATCACGTCGGCTTCGCGGATATCCTCGTAGTTCTCGAAGGCCATGCCGCATTCCTGACCCGACTGGACCTCGGGCACTTCGTCCTTGAAGCGTTTGAGGGTCTTCAGCGTGCCCTCGTGGATCACAACGTCGTCGCGCAAAAGCCGCACACCGGCGGACCGGCGCGCCACGCCTTCGGTGACCAGACACCCCGCCACCTTGCCGACGCCGCCAGAGACCTTGAAGACCTCCTTGATCGTCGCATAGCCGATGAACTTTTCGCGCACTTCGTCCTTCAAAAGGCCCGAAGCGGCGGCCTTGATGTCGTCCACCAGATCGTAAATCACGCTGTAGTAACGGATTTCCACGCCCTTCTGGTTCGCCGAGGTTCGCGCCGAGGCATTGGCCCGCACGTTGAAGCCGATCACCGGCGCGCCGTTGGCTTCGGCCAGGCCGATGTCGGTTTCGGTGATGGCACCCACACCGTAGTGCAGGATGCGCACCCGCACCTCGTCGTTGCCGACCTTCTCCAGCGCCTGAACGATCGCCTCGGCAGAGCCCTGCACGTCGGCCTTTACCAGAATCGGCAGTTCGGCCACATCCTGATCGGCCTTGGCCTTGGCCATCAGCTGTTCCAGCGTCGTGGCGGCACCGGCAGCGGCGCGTTTGTCCTTCGAGGCCTCTTCGCGGTACTGGGCGATCTCGCGGGCCTGCGCCTCGGTCGAGACGACGTTCAACACGTCACCCGCCTCGGGCGTGCCATTCAGGCCCAGAACCTCGACCGGAACCGAAGGACCGGCCTCATCGACCTTGTCGCCCTTGTCATTGATCAGGGCACGAACCTTGCCCCACTTCTGGCCGACAACAAAGATATCGCCCTGACGCAGCGTGCCGTTGTGGACCAGAACCGTGGCCACCGGGCCGCGACCGACGTCAAGCTTGGCCTCGATCACCGCACCCGAGGCCTGGCGTTTGGGGTTGGCCTTCAGTTCCAGCACTTCGGATTGCAGCGCGATCGCCTCCAAGAGCTCATCCAGACCCTTGCCGGTGGTGGCTGACACCTCGACGTCTTGCACTTCGCCGGACATCTTCTCGACGACGACTTCGTGCTGGAGAAGGTCCGTGCGGACCTTCTGCGCGTTCGCCGAGGGCTTGTCGATCTTGTTGATCGCCACGATCATCGGCACCTTGGCGGCCTTGGCGTGGTTGATCGCCTCGATGGTCTGCGGCATCACCGCATCATCGGCAGCGACGACAAGTACCACGATATCCGTCACTTGCGCGCCGCGTGCCCGCATTGAGGTAAAGGCGGCATGGCCCGGCGTATCGAGGAAGGTCAGAACCGCACCCGAATCCGTCGTCACCTGATAGGCGCCGATATGCTGGGTGATGCCACCGGCCTCGCCCGACACAACACTGGTCTTGCGGATCGCATCCAGAAGCGAGGTCTTGCCGTGGTCGACATGGCCCATGATCGTGATCACCGGCGGACGCGACACCAGATCTTCGGGCTTGTCATCGACCGCGTCGATCACCTGTTCCACATCGGCATCCGAGACGCGCACGACCCGGTGGCCGAATTCCTCGATGATCAGCTCGGCGGTATCGGCGTCGATGGTCTCGTTCATCGATACCATCAGGCCCATGTTCATCAGCGACTTCACCACGTCGGCGGCGCGTTCGGTCATCCGGTTCGCCAGTTCCTGCACCACGATGGCCTCGGGCAGGCGCACGTCGCGGAACTGTTTTTCGGCCGGGCCGCTCTGGCCCAGCGCCTTTTGCCGTGCGCGTTCCTGCTTGCGCTTCATCGCAGCCATGCTGCGCTGACGTCCGCCTTCACCGGCCAGCGCGTCGTTCAGCGTCAGCTTGCCGCCGCGGCGGGCGGCATCGTCGCGGGCCTTGCCACGCTTGTCGGTTTCAGTGCGCTTGTCGTCGCGGTCGCGGTCGACCTTGCGCGGGCCGGGGGTCGATTTCGACGTGCCGCGTTGCGCGGGGCCTTCCTCTGGCGGCATTGCAGCCGCAGGATCAACCGATGCCGATTTTTCGTTGCCTTTCGCCTTGGCCGCTTCGGCCTCGCGCTTCTTGCGGTCTTCTTCGTCGGACTTGGCCTTCAGCGCCTCTTCGCGCTCGCGGTCATCCTGCTCTTTCGCCTCGATCTCGGCCCGGCGGCGTTCGCGGTCTTCCTCGCGGGCCTTCTCGTCGGCCTCACGCTCGGCAGCCTCGTCGACTTCGCGCAGCTTGGCGTTCTGCAACGCCTTCATCCGGCGCTCCATCTCGGCATCGCTTATACCGGCGGGACGGCGTGACGGAACGCTGCCGGCAGGAACCCCTGCAGGCTTGGCCGCGCCCGGCGCCGCACCGGGCTTCGGCACGACGACGCGCTTGCGTTTGGTCTCGACCACGACGCTTTTGGTGCGGCCATGGCTGAAGCTTTGCTTCACCTGACCCGATCGTGCTCCGCCACCAAGGCCGAGAGGCTTTTTGCCGTCCGTATCACTCATTGCCGTCTTCTAATCCTTTCGCGGGGTGATTTCACCCCACCCGTTTCACGCAGGCCAGAGAGCCGCGCGGCTTCCTCCACGACACGAGTCGTAAGGCCACCAGCCGCAAGCGCGGCGTGTATCGCATAGTCGCGCCCGAATGCCAAACCGATTTCCGCAGCCGTCAGACAGCCCACGAATCCGCCGTCTCCGGGCGGCGGGTGCAATTTGCCCTTGCCGCGCTCCGAGCCGTCGCTGGCCTGGATCAGAACTTCGGCCTCGTCCTTGGTCAGCCAGTCCTTCACCTTCTCAAAGCCGGTCACCGCACGCCCGGCCTTGCGCGCCATCGATATAAGGTCGACCACACGCCGCGCCAAGCCCGCCTCGACCTCGGCGACCAGGCTGTCGGGAACCGTCACCGGCTCCTTGGCGGCCCGCGCAAAGAGGTTCTTCTTCACCGCCGTCGCAAGCGCCGCCTTGTCCGCCGCCACCCAGATGCCGCGCCCGGGCAGCTTGCCCAGGATATCGGCGACGATCCGGCCCTCGGGACCCACCACAAAGCGGATCAGACCCGCCTTGGGCTGACTGTCCCCGGTGGCGATGCAGCGCCGTTCGGGGTCGTCATGATCCTTGGGTTGGCCGCCGCGCGTCATGCGCCCGTCCTCCGGGGCCAGACCTAGGCCCCGGCCTCCGCTGCTTCGGCGTCTTCGGTGGCATCTGCCTCGGCTTTCGGCTCAAGCTCGGCCGGATCGACCCAGCCCAGCATGACCCGCGCCGTCATCACCATCCTTTGCGCCTCTTCCAGCGACACTTCGAACGGCTCAAGGACGCCATCGTCCTTCTTGCGCTCACCGTTCTCGGTGGTCCAGCCACCGGCGACCTCCCAGTCGGCCAGCGTCGCGAAATCTTCCAGCGTCTTGACGCCATCTTTGGCCAAAGCCTCGATCATCTGCGGCGTCAGGCCTTCGAATTCGATCAGACTTTCCTCGACGCCAAGTTCGCGGGCCGCATCCAGCGCCTTCTTGCTCTGCGCTTCCAGATGATCGCGGGCACGGGCCTGCAATTCCTCGGCGGTGGCATCGTCGACGCCTTCGATCACCAACAGCTCGTCCTGTTCGACGTAAGCGACCTCTTCCAGCGTGGTAAAGCCTTCCGAGACCAGTAGCTGGGCAAAGAATTCGTCCAGATCCAGCGTGTCCATGAACAGTTTGGTGCGGTCGGCAAACTCGGCCTGACGGCGCTCGCTTTCCTCGGCCTCGGTCAGGATGTCGATGTCCAGACCGGTCAGCTGCGACGCCAGACGCACGTTCTGACCGCGACGTCCGATGGCAAGGCTAAGCTGCTCGTCCGGCACCACGACCTCGATCTTGCCGGCCTCTTCGTCGATCACGACTTTCGAGACCTCGGCGGGCTGCAAGGCGTTGACCAGGAACGTCGCCTGATCCTCGTTCCACGGGATGATGTCGATCTTCTCGCCCTGCAACTCGTTCACCACGGCCTGCACACGGCTGCCGCGCATACCGACGCAGGCGCCGACCGGGTCGATCGAGTTGTCATAGCTGATAACCGCGATCTTCGCCCGGCTGCCGGGGTCACGCGCCACGGCCTTGATCTCGATGATGCCGTCGTAAATCTCGGGCACTTCCATCTTGAACAGCTCGGCCATGAACTTGGGGTCGGTGCGCGACAGGAAAACCTGCGGGCCGCGCGCCTCGCGGCGCACATCCTTGATGTAGCAGCGGATCCGATCGCCGTTGCGATAGCTTTCGCGGCCGATCTTGTCGTTGCGGCGCAAGATGCCCTCGCCACGGCCGATGTCGACGATGATATTGCCGTATTCCTCGCGCTTGACGACGCCGTTGATGATCTGACCGGCGCGGTCCTGGAATTCCTCGAACTGCCGGTCACGCTCGGCCTCGCGGACCTTTTGCAAGATCACCTGCTTGGCCGACTGCGCCGCGATCCGGCCCATGTCGACGGGCGGCACCTCTTCGACAAAGGTATCGCCGACCTTGGGATCGTCGAGGAACGGTTTCGCCTGCTCGACGGTCAGCTCGGCTTGATAATTCTCGACCGCGTCATCCTCGACCACGGTGCGCACCCGGGTAAAGGTGGCCTTGCCGGTCTTGCGGTCGATCTTGACGCGGATGTCCAGCTCGGCACCGTAGCGGCTTTTCGCCGCCCGTGCGAGGCTTTCCTCCATCGCTTCGACCACCAGATTGGGGTCGATCATCTTTTCCCGCGCGACAGCCTCGGCGGTCTGCAGTAGCTCAAGCTGGTTGGCTGACGTAATCGCCATGTCTCACTCCTCCTTGGAGGCGGGGTCTTCCGCGTCCAGTTCCTCTTCAATCGCGTCGAACTCGGCCTCGTTGATCTGGCCTGCGTCCTTTTTCTGCTTCAGCGCTTCGCGGATCAGCTCATCCGTCAGGACGAGTTTGGCATCGCTCAGCCAGTCGAATTTCAGCCCGATGGTGGTCGGCGCACCCTCGATCTCGATCTCGATCAGCACCTCGTCGCCCTCGGTGCCCTGCAACTGCCCCTTGAAGCGGCGGCGGCCGTCGATCAGCTCGTCGGTCTCGATCTTCGCCTCGAAATCCGCCCAGGCGTCGAAATCCTTGAGCCGGGTCAAGGGCCGGTCGATGCCGGGCGAGGATACCTCCAGCGTATAGGCATCGCTCAGCGGGTCCTCGACATCCAGAATCGCCGACACGGCGGTCGAGATTTTCGCGCAGTCCGCCACTTCGATCCGGCCCTCGGGACGGTCGGCCATGATCTGCAACGTCTTGCGCTCGCCGCCCATCAGCCGGATCCGCACCAGTTCAAAGCCCAGCCCCGATATCGTGGGTTCCACGATCTCGGCCAGACGTTTGTCGATGCTGGTCTTGGCGATCAGGTCGCTCATGGCGTAAGGGGTCCATAAAATAAAAAAGCGGGCCAGGCGGCCCGCCGGAAGGATCGGTGGAGCTTCGGGGGTGGAGGCCGAAGCACCGCTGTTAAAAGGGGATATACGGGGTGGCGGGCGGGTGTGCAAGACCGGTCTTTGGGGCGGTCGAGTGGAAATTGCTTGGGATGGTCGGCGTGGTCGATCCGGGGCGGGCCGGAACCTTTGCACCAAGACGGGCGTTGGCCTATATGGAAAAGGAGTTCTTTATGCCCAAATTTATTCTCGTTCTTCCCGTCGTCGCGATGCTGACAGCCTGTGTCGAGCCTGATGCGCCGACCGTTGCCGGTGCCACCGTTGGTGCCCTGGCGGGCGCCGCGATTGCCGACGATGACGACCGCCTGAAGGGTGCCGTCGCCGGCGCCGTGGTCGGTGGCGTTGCAGGCAACCTGCTTGGCCGCAGCGCGCGCAACCCCGATCAGTGCGTCTACGAGGACAGATACGGCAAACGCTACGTCGCGAACTGTCCGTAAGTCAGGCGTTTGAGATTGATGTGTCACCGCCCGGTCTTCGGGCGGTGACCTCATTGTGGAGGGTGCTAAAGCCGCAGCCCCTCGGCCTCGCGCGCCACCGCGTTCATCACCTTGACCAGTTCGGCGCTGATCCCCGGTTCGCTCAGCGCGTGACCCGCCTGCGGGATCAGGCGCAGGTCGGCCTTGGGCCAGGCTTGCGCCAGTTTCCAAGCCGAGGCGGGCGGGCAGATCATGTCATAGCGGCCCTGAACGATGGTGCCGGGGATATGGGCGATATGCGGCATGTCACCCATGATCTGGTCATCACGCTCTAAAAAGCCCGCGTTGGTGAAATAGTGATTCTCGAGCCGGGCAAAGGCCCGGGCATAATCTGCCGGGCTTTCGCCCACCGGTCCGTCATGTTCGATCGAGGCCAGAGCATTTTCCCACGCCGCCCAGTTCCGCGCAAACCGCGTCTCTTCCGGCAGATCGCCGGAAAACAGCCGCCGGTGATAGGCGGCGATCAGGTCACCCCGCTCGGTCTCGGGGATCTGGCCGACAAAGCGCTGCCAGCGGTCGGGAAAGAATTGCCCCGCGCCGCCACCGTAGAACCAGCGCAATTCGGCCGCCGTCATCAGAAACACGCCTCGCAGCGCCAGATAGGCGGCGCGGTCGGGATGCGCCTGCGCATAGATCAGCGCCAGCGTCGCACCCCAGCTGCCGCCGAATACCACCCAGCGGTCGATGCCCAGCACGGCGCGGATATGCTCGATATCGGCGACCAGATGCCAGGTCGTGTTCGCCTCGACGCCGGCATGCGGACGCGAGCGGCCACAGCCGCGCTGATCGAACAGCACGATCCGGTAGACGGCAGGGTCGAAATAGCGCCGCATCGCGGGCGAACAGCCGCCACCCGGGCCGCCATGCAGCACGACGACCGGCAGACCCGTCGGATTGCCGCATTGCTCGACATAGACGCGGTGGCCATCGCCCACGTCCAGAACCCGCTGATCGAACGGGTCGATGACGGGATAGAGATACTGGCTTGCGCGCTTTTGTCCTGCGGTTCTGTCCATCACCATCCTATATAACGCGAAAGCCCGTCCTGCCACGGGGTCTGACAAAGGAATGCCCTATGGTTACCCAACGTGCCACCACGATTGACGCCGCCGAGATCGAGAAATTTCAGGCGATGGCGGCGGAATGGTGGGATCCCGAGGGCAAGTTCAAGCCGCTGCACATGCTGAATCCTTGCCGGCTGGACTACATCTGTCAGCAGATTGCCGCCGAATTTGGCCGCGACCTGACGGCACCCTTGCCGTTAAAGGGCCTGCGCCTGCTCGATATCGGCTGCGGTGGCGGGCTTTTGGCGGAACCGATGGCACGGCTGAGTGCGACTGTGGTGGGCGCGGATGCGGCGGAACGCAATATCCCGGTGGCGCAGGTCCATGCCGAACAATCCGGGCTGAGCATCGACTATCGCCATACCTCTGCCGAGGCTTTGGCCGAAGCGGGCGAGGCGTTCGACGTGGTCCTGAACATGGAGGTGGTCGAGCATGTGTCCGACCCGGCGGCCTATCTTCTGGCCTGCCAGCAGCTTTTGAAACCCGGCGGGCTGATGATCTGCTCGACGCTGAACCGCAATCCCAAAAGCTTCATGATGGCCATCGTGGGGGCAGAATACGTGATGCGCTGGTTGCCCAAGGGCACCCATGACTGGCAGAAATTTTTGACCCCGGATGAGCTGTATGCGCTGATCCGCGACGCCGGGCTGGAGCCGGTCGATCGCAAGGGTTTTGTCTTCAACCCCATCGCCTGGACCTGGAGCCTGTCGGACCGCGACCTGTCGGTGAATTATGTGACCGCCAGCGTGAAGGGGTGAAGCTTGAAAACTCCATTGTGAAGCAAGCGCTGATCGCCCGGAATCAAGGGCGAAGCCCGCCGGGCAGCGGCTGACCGCCCCTATGGGCAGCCGCTACGTCACCACAAGTGCGACGAATGACGTCGGGCGGGACGGGGCCATAAAGCGGCGACCGCGATCGGTGCAGCGGCAGCCCGCGGTCAGACGCAGCCCTCTGCTGCGCCCGGCTGTCGATGCCGCTTCGGGCAATACCTTGCCTCAGGTGTGCCGCTAACTCTCGTCGCCCAGCCGCTTGCGCAATTCGCGCAGCACCGGCAGGGCGGCGCGCACCTTGTCGGCGCCGATGGATTTCACCACTTCGGTCAGCATCGGCGCGATGGCCGCGATGGCGGCATCGCGGGCGGCGCGGCCCGAGGGGCTGATCGTCACGCGCTTGCGCCGGGCATCATCCCAATCGGGACGGATATGGACGTGGCCCGCCCATTCCAGCTTGGCCAGCGTGTTGGTCATCGCCCCCCGCGTGACATGAAACGCCTGAGCCAGCTGCGCCGGGCTGCGTTCCTCGCCAAAGCGCGCCAGATGGTTGAGGACAGAGAAATGGCTTAGTTCCATACCCTTCGGCAACGCCTTCGACAGCCGGTTGCGGGCCAGCTGATCGGCCATGAAGATCTCGCTGAACAGGGCCGTCGCAAGCGTGTCGCTGGTTTCGGTCATCCCGGCCCCCGGAAATCGCGGTCATGGGTCAGCGAGGGCACGCGGACCCGCGCCGCATCGACCAGCTTGAGGTCGAGATCGGCCATATGGACGCCCGGCGCAGTGCCCGCATCCAGCACCACCTCGCCCCAGGGCGCTACGACAAGGCTGTGGCCGTGGGTCTTGCGCTCTTTGCCTTCGGATCGCTTGTGAGTGCCGGTTTGCGCAGGCGCCAGAATCCAACATCCCGTCTCGATGGCGCGGGCGCGCAACAGCACCTCCCAATGTGCCGCACCTGTCACCGGCGAAAATGCCGCAGGCACCGTCAGGATTTTCGCACCCGCCTGGGCCAGAGCGCGGTGCAGATGCGGGAACCGGATGTCATAGCAGACCGTCATCCCCAGCTTGCCCCACGGCGTCTTGGCCAGAACCGCCATATCCCCCGGCCGGAATGCCTTGGATTCGCGGTAGGTTTCAACCTCGCTGACCTCGACATCGAACATGTGGATCTTGTCATAGCGCGCGACAATTGCTCCGTCCGGCCCGATCAGAAACGACCGGTTGGCGAACCGCCCGTCCGCATCGCCGGTCTTCAGCGCCAGCGAGCCGATCAGCAGCCAGAGGCCCAGCGCCCTGGCCTCGGCGCGCAACCCCGCCAGCACCGGATCGTCGGCCTCAAGGCTCAGGACCGCGTCTTGATGCTTGCGGCTGGACGATACGCAGTTCGTAACCTCGGGCGTCAACGCGATCTCGGCACCTTGCGCCTTTGCCTCGCGCAGCATGCCGCGCACCGTCTCCAGATTCTGCGCCGGATCGTCGGACGCGGTCAGCTGGAGCAGCGCCGCCCTCATGCCGCCAGTAGCGGGTCAAGCTTGCCGGAACGGTCCAGCGCGGACAGCTCATCATAGCCGCCGACATGCGTATCGCCGATGAAGATCTGCGGCACCGTGTGGCGGCCCTTGGCGCGGGTCATCATCTTCTGCCGCTGGCCCGGATCGCGCGAGACGTCAATCTCGGCAAAGCTGACGCCCTTCTGAGTCAGCAGGCGCTTGGCGGCATGGCAATAACCGCAAAGCGGGGTCGTATAGATTTCAACGGCTTGCGTCATGAATGATCCCTCGGGCGCTCAGGCGGCACTATAGGGATTTAGGGCGCCTTCGCAACGCGCGCCAGCACCAGTACCGAAACATCTGCGGCCCCGGCGGCCAGGCAGGCCTCGGCGGCCACCGCCAGTGTCGCGCCAGAGGTGAAGACATCGTCGATCAGCAGCACATGCCGCCCGTCGATCCGGGCCTTGCGGCGCGGATGCACGCGGATCGCACCCGCCACATTGGCGAACCGGCCCTCGCGGTCGCGGCCGTCCTGACTGGCGGTGCGGCGTGGGCGGATCAAAAGGTCGGGGCAATGCC
>JBBKVJ010000086.1:0-11057 GCA_037968375.1 Paracoccaceae bacterium
CTGCCGGTCTTCGCGCAGGGCACGCTGGTGCATCCCCTGCCGGTGCTGGATACGCCCGACTCGATCAACTCGCCGGAAATGTCCAACCGGCTGAACGCGGTGCTGGGTGACGGCCCGGCGGCCCTGATGAAATCGCACGGCGCGGTGACGGTCGGGGCCGATATCACCGAGGCCTTCGTGCTGATCAACTACCTCGAGGAAAACGCGCACCGGCAATACATGGCGCTGCAGATCGGCTCGCCCTATGCATTCTCGAAGGCCGAGATCACCGCCGCACAGGCCAAGCTGCGCACCCCCGGCCTCTATCGCCGCACCTGGGACCATTTCGCCGCCAAACTGGCCGACGCATGACCGATCAGCGCTATCATCTGCTGGGCGTCATCGGCTGGCCGGTGATGCACTCGCGCTCGCCGTTGATGCACAACCACTGGTTCGACGAGACCGGCCTGCCGGGCCGCTATGTCTATCTGCCACTGCCGCCGGATCGCCTGCCCGAGGCGCTGCGCGCCCTGCCTGCACTGAACTTTTCGGGCTGCAACCTGACCATCCCGCACAAGCTGCAGGCGCTGGATATCGTCGATGAGGTTGACCCCGTCGCCCGCAAGATCGGCGCAATCAGCTGCGTGGTGGTGCGCGATGAGGGCTCGCTCTTTGGCACCAACAACGACTGGCTGGGGTTTCTGGGCAACCTCAGGCAATCGGTGCCCAACTGGCGCGCCGATGCGGGGCCTGCGGTGGTGATCGGCGCAGGCGGCGGGGCGCGGGCGGTGTGTCACGCGCTGATCTCGGCAGGCGCGCCAGAGGTGCGGCTGGTCAACCGGACCGGCGAGCGGGCGGAAAAGCTGGCGCAGGATATCGGCGGGCCGATCCGGGTGGTGGCGTGGAAAGACCGGCACGCTGCGGTCGACGGTGCTGCGACAGTGGTTAACGCCACCAGCCTGGGGATGCAGGGGCAGCCCGCGCTGGACCTCAAGCTGGACCGGCTTGGGCCGCAGGCGGTGGTGGCCGATATCGTTTATGTGCCGCTGGAGACGCCCCTGATCGCTGCGGCCAAGGCACGCGGCAATCGGGCGGTGGGGGGCCTGGGGATGCTGCTGCACCAAGGTCCGCCCGCGTGGAAACTGTGGTTCGGGCTGACGCCCGAGGTGACGCCCGCGTTGCGTGTGAAGATGGAACGAAGTTTGACGGGAGGGGCGAATGGCTGAGAAAGAAGACCTGATGATCGGCAAGATGCTGATCGGCGGCACGTTCGTCGAAAGCCTGAGTGGCGGCTGGCGCGACACGATCAACCCCGCGACCGAAGCGCTGATCGGGCGGGTGCCGGAAGCCACCGCCGAGGATGTCGAGGCTGCCGTTCAGGCCGCCGCCCGCGCGCAGCCTGCCTGGGCCGCGCTAGATATGGCCGAGCGGGCCGAGTATCTGAACCGTCTCGCCGACGCCATCGCCGCCCGCACCGAGGAACTGGCCCGGCTGGAGGCAATCGACACCGGCAACACCATCGGCAAGATGGTGGCTGACGTGGAAAAGGCGGTCGAGCGGATCCGCCTTGCCGCTGGCCTCGGACTGGAACTGAAGGGCGAAACTATTCCCTCGACCACCGCAGGCCTGCATTTCACCCTGCGCGTGCCCTACGGCATCGTCGGGCGGATCATCCCCTTCAACCACCCCTTCGGCTTTGCCGCCTCACGCCTGGCCAGCGCCATCATCCCCGGCAATTCGATCATCATCAAACCGTGTGAGACCAGCCCGCTGTCGGCCTGCGTTCTGGGCGAGATCGTCAATGACGTGCTGCCCCCCGGCGTCGTCAATATAGTTACCGGCGGACCCGAGACCGGCGAGGCCATCGTGCGGCACCCGAAGATCAAGCGCATCGCGTTTATCGGCTCGGCGGCCACCGGCATGGCGATCCAGCGCGCGGCGGCGGAAGTCGCGGTCAAGCATGTGTCGCTGGAACTGGGCGGCAAGAACCCGATGATCATCTGCCCCGATGCCGATCTGGAAAAGGCCAGTGCGGCGGCAGTGCGCGGCATGAACTTCGCCTGGCAGGGGCAAAGCTGCGGCTCGACCTCGCGGTTGATGCTGCATGACGACATCTACGACAAGGTGCTGCCCAAGGTGCTGGAGCGGATCGGCAAGATGCGGGCGGGCGATCCGCTGGACCCGAAATCGTCGATGGGGCCGATGAACTCGCGCCAGCAATATGACAAGACGATGCGCTATATCGAGATCGCCAAGGCGGAGGGGGCGACGCTGCTGGCGGGTGGCAAGCGGCCTATGGGGCCGGGGTTCGACAAGGGGTTCTGGGTCGAACCGACGGTGTTCGCCGATGTGACGATGGACATGCGGATCGCGCAGGAAGAGGTGTTCGGCCCGGTCTTGTCGGTGCTGCGCTGGCGCGATGTGGATCAGGTGATCGAGATGGCCAATGCGGTGGATTATGGCCTGACCGCCTCGATCTGGACCCGCGATCTGGACCTGGCGCTGCGGCTGACGCGGGCCATCGAGGCCGGGTACATCTGGGTCAACGGCACCGGCACGCATTTCCGCAACGTGCCGCACGGCGGTTTCAAGAACAGCGGCACCGGGCGCGAAGAGGGGTTGGACGAATTGCTCAGCTATACCGAGGTGAAGGCGGTGAACATTCTGGCGGGGTAGCGCGGCGGCTGCTGCGACTGATCACGCCCCGCCCGAGAACTGGCAACTACGGGCACCCGCCCGGTGACAAGGGCGAAGCCCGCCGGGCAGCAGCTGACCGCCCCTATGGTCAGCCGCTACGGTGACGCCAGCGCGACGAATGAAGGAGGGGATGCTCAACCATGAAGCGGCGACCTGAGGCGTGGCAGCCGCTGCCCTTTGGTGCACCCGGGGTTTGGGTGTCAGTTTTCAAACGACCCCGCCACTGACCTCTCCGCCAGCGTTCCCGGTTACCATTGCTGCCAACTCTGCCAGATCATCTGGCAAATAGTCACCACGCCAGGCGATATGCAGATCGGGGCGCAGCAAGAACAGACCGCGCCCGTAAAGCTGCCGCAGGCGATCGTCGGGCGCTGCAAGGTCGCGCACCGGTACGCCCAGCACCTCAAGCGCGTGCACCAGCGGCTTGCCCGCCGCCGCATCCGGGCCGAAGTTGAACACGGTATAGCCCGGCCCCGCCAGATCCTGCACCGACATCTCGGGCGCCACCCAGGCGTGGGGCATGCGCACGCCGGTCCACGCCGCAGGATCGTAGCGGCGGACATCCGGCTCTGGCCCATCCGCCTCATCGGCAATGATCGGGCTGTTGGCATAGCGATAGCCCAGCTCGGCGCCAATCATCTCGTTGGTCTTGCGCTGCTCGGCATCGGCGACCTGCACGAAATGGTCACCCTCAGGCCCGCCACGCCTGATACCCGGCGACCAGAGCCCGCGCCATTTGCGCCGCCCCGCCGAGGCATAGCGCGAGGCGCCGATATTGCGGTCGCCCACTGGCCGCCGTTCCGCCTCATACGACGCCAGCAGACCCGGCCCGCCCCAGCCGCGCAGGGTTCCGGCCAGCTTCCACGACAGGTCCACCGCATCGCCGATCCCGGTATTCATGCCAAGGCCGCCGGTCGGGATCACCAGATGCACCGCGTCACCGGCCAGATACACCCGGCCCGCGCCATAGCTGTCGGCCAGCAGCAGGTTCTGCTTCCACGCACCGACATAGAGCATCTCGTAATCGACCGGCGTCCCCACCACCGCCTCGAACTGCCGCGCCATCGCGGCGTCGCTGTCGACGACGGCGTGCAGCGTCCAGTGCCGGGTCGAATCCTGCATGATCAGGAACGAGTTCGCCGCATCGGCGACGTGATAATGCCGCCCCTTGCCGGGGCCGTCGCCGATCGGCAGACGGTCGTAAAGCGCATCGCAACGATAGAGCGCCTGCCGCAGCCGCAGGATATCGCCCTCGCCTGACAACCCGATGCCCAGCGCCCGGCGCACCGCACTGCCACCGCCATCGCAGCCTGCCAGATAGGCGGCGCGGATGTCTGAAACCGTGCCGCCGGTGTCGACCCTTGCCGTCACACCCGCCGCGTCCTGCGTCAGCGACAGGAAGGTGCTGCCATAGATCACGCGCACTGATGGCAGCGCCTCGGCCACCTCGCGCAGCAGCGGCTCGAGCGTGTATTGCGAGATCAGCTGATAGGGTTCGGCGGGCTGCGAGGTATCCTTGCACGCCGCAATCACGGCGCGCGCCTGATTGACGGATGGATAGTCCAAATGCAGCCACGGAGTCTCGACCATGGTCTTGACGATGTAGACATCCATCGGCACGTCGGCATCCAGCCCTGCAGCGCGAATGCGCGGGGCAAGGCCCATGCGGCGGAAGATTTCCATCGTGCGGGCGTTGCAGCGCTCCATCTTGGGCAGAAACTCAGGCCCCGGCTTGCCGTCGATCTACACGCAGCCGATGCCACGCATCCCAAGGTCTATCGCCAATGTCAGGCCGACAGGCCCTGCGCCGACGATCAGAACCTCGGTCATTTGCATCTCGCCCCCCTGCCGGGCAAGCTTAGGCACTGGACAGTCCGCGTCAAAACTGGCCGTGCGCATGTTCCTTTGCGTGGAACGATGTTCCGAATCGCTTTGACAGGTCCGGCACCGGATTTAGGCTGACCGGACACCCGAAGGACAAGCACATGCCGGACATAGACGCGCTGCTGGACGATCTGGTCACCGCCAGCCACATCCTTGCGCAGGAGGGGATCTGCGACGCCTTCGGCCATATCAGCCTGCGCAATCCCGACAATCCCGGCCACTTCTTCATCGCCCGCGCCATCGCCCCCGAACTGGTCACGCGCGACGATATCATGGAGTGCGAACTGAACGGCACGCCGGTCGGCGGCGATACCCGCAAGCCGTTTCTGGAACGCTTCATCCACGGCGCGCTGATGGCGGCGCGGGGCGATGTCGGTTCGGTCGTGCACAGCCATTCGCGCGGCGTCATTCCATTTGGCGTCACCGGTACACCGATCCGCCCGCTGCTGCACAGCTGCGGCGTGCTGGGGCATGATGTGCCGGTCTGGGATGCGAGCGATGCGTTCGGCGACACCAACCTGCTGATTTCCAGCGATGCGATGGGCCACGACTTTGCCAAGGCGCTGGGCGCTGGCCGTGCGGCGCTGATGCGCGGCCATGGTTCAACCGTGGTTGGCCGCACGATCCGCGAGGCGGTCTATACCGCTGTCTATTTGGAGGTGAACGCCCAGCTTCAGGCCGCGTCGATGGCGATGGGCACGGTGAAATATCTGACCGACGGCGAGATATCCCTGATCCAGGCGCGGCTGGGCGACGCCAAACCGGGCGAAGGCTATGACCGCGCCTGGCAATACTGGGCACGGCGTGCGGGTCTGGCCACCGACTCGGCGCCGCCCTGACAGCATGACCGCAGCCGGGCAATCACGGTGGGAGAACGCGCTGGTCGCGTTCCGCAATCCCGGCTTTCCCAGCTATTGGGCGGCACTTCTGTGCAACGGCTTTGCGGTGCAGATCCAGACCGTCGCTGTGGGCTGGCTGGTCTATGACCTGACCCGCGATCCTTTGGACCTCGGCTTTGTCGGGTTGTCGCAATTTGCACCCGCGCTGTTGCTGGTTCTGGTCACCGGCGCTGTCGCCGACCGGTTTTCGCGGCGCCGGATCATGAGCCTGTGCCTGTTGGTCATGGGCCTCTGCGCGGGCGGTCTGTTACTGCTGACGGCGCGCGGCGTGCCCAATGTCGGCTATATCTTCGCCCTTCTGGCCGTCTTCGGCGCGGCGCGGGCGTTCTACAATCCGGCGCGGCAGTCCATCGTGCCCAACCTCGTGCCGCCCGCGCAATTGTCGAACGCCATCGCCGTCAATTCAAGCGGCGCGCATATCGGCACCATCTGTGGCCCGGTGGCGGGCGGGCTTTTGTACGGCATCCATCCGCAGGCAGCGTTCGGCACCGCACTCGCCCTCTTCGCGCTGGCCTCGGTTTTTGTCTTCCGGATCCCGCAACCGGCCCAGCGCGTGCAAAGGGGCGCGCCGTCGTGGCAGACGCTGAGTGCCGGGTTCAAATACATCTGGACCAACACGATCATCCTCGGCGCGATCTCGCTTGATCTCTTCGCGGTGGTCCTTGGCGGTGCTACGGCGCTGCTGCCGGTCTATGCCCGCGACATACTTGATATCGGTCCCTTGGGGCTGGGCCTGTTGCGCGCCGGGCCTGCGGTGGGGGCGATTGCGGTCGGGTTCTACCTGATGGCCAATCCGATCACCAACCACGCCGGGCGGATCATGTTCGCCGCCGTCGCAGCCTTTGGCGTCTTCACCGTGGTGTTTGCGCTGTCCGAGACGGTCTGGATATCGGTCGCGGCGCTGATCCTGATCGGCGGCACCGACATGATCAGCGTATTCGTGCGCGGCACGCTGATTCAGCTTTGGACGCCAGACGAACTGCGCGGCCGGGTCAATGCGGTGAACCAGCTGTTCATCGGCGCCTCGAACGAGGTCGGCGGCTTTCGCGCCGGCGCCTCGGCGGCGGTGATCGGTCCGGTCGCGGCGGTGCTGGTCGGCGGTGCCGGGACGCTGGCGATCGCGGGCCTCTGGTATCGGTGGTTCCCGGGGCTTGCGCATATCCGCAGGCTGGACGGGACATGAATCCGCAAGATCGTGGAGGCTTGGATGCATCCGTTTCTGGGTGAATTCCTTGCCCTGCTGTCGGCACTGTCATTCGCGCTTTTCAATGTCGTGATCGCTGGCAGCAGAGGGTCGCGCGGCGACAAGGATGTGCTGTTTTCGGTCATCGTCACGGTGATCTTCTCGTTCGCCCTGTTCCTGATCCTTGAGGCGGGCCGCGTCGATATCGGCGCGACACCGGCATCCCGAACGGCGATCGGCTTTTTCGCCTTCGCAGGTCTCGCGGCGATGGTCGTCGGACGGACGCTGGTGTTCTCATCGATCCGGCGTCTGGGGGCGACCCGGGCGTCGGCGGTCAAACGGCTGAACCCGTTCTTTTCGGTGCTGCTGGCCGCCGTATTCCTGGCCGAGGCGGTGACAAGGTTCGACCTTGCGGGTCTTGCCGCCATCGCCGCCGCCTTTGCGATTCTGGTGCGGCAAAGCTTTCGCGGCACTGCCAGCGAAAAGGATAACCCGCCGCCCACGGCCTATCTGATCGGGGCGGGCGCGGCACTGGCCTATGCGCTGGCCTATATCGGCCGCAAGGCCGGGCTGAACCTGCTGGATGCCCCGGCCTTCGGCACCTTCGTCAGCGCCGCATCGGGGCTGCTGGGTTTTGCGCTGCTGGCCGCCGTATGGCCGGGCTATCGCCCGATGTTCCGGGGCCTCTTGCGCCATGCCGACGCCCGGACCATTGCGGCCGCAGTTCTGGTGTCGGTCGGACAGATCCTGATGTTCGCGGCGCTGGCCTATGAGACCGTTTCGACCGTGGTGATGATCTCGTCGCTCGAGATCTTCTTTTCGATGTTCCTCTCGACGCTGATCTTCCGCACCGAGGCGCGCCCCGGAGGCTGGGTTCTGCTGTCGGCGGCATTGGCGATCTTCGGGGTGGTTCTGGTTGCGGCAGGATGATCCGGGGTCGGATTATCGTTCTGTCATATGGAACGCCGTCCCGTTGACTGGAATTTGGACGCGTTTTAGGATTATGCTGTATCATGGCGTAACTAAGGGAGAGCAGCTTGCCACAAGGCAGAAGCGGCATCGCCAACAGGTTGCGGCACGACCACAAGAGAGCGCGACAAACGCGGTCCGGTAAAATACAAAATCCGACAGTCAGGGAGAACAACATGAGAAGAACATTTCTGAAAGGTGCCGCCGCAGCGGCCACCCTATTCGCGGCGTCCGGCCTGGGGTCGGTTGCCTTGGCGCAGGACGCAGCCGCGTTCTACAAGGATAACGTGATCAAGTGGATCGTGCCCTATGAGCCCGGTGGCGGCTATGACGAATACAGCCGGATGGTGATCCCGTATTTCGAGAAATACACCGGCGCCCGCGTCGATCTGGTCAACATGCCGGGGTCGGGCGGGATGAAAGGCGCGGTCGAGATCTTCAAATCGCCATCTGACGGTCTGACCGTGGGTATCATCAACGGCTCGGCGATGGTCACCAACCAGCTGGCCGAGATCGAGGGTGCGACCTACAAAGTCGGTCAATACAACTATCTGGGCCGGATGGTCGCCGACCAGCGTGTGCTGGTGGTCAGCCCGCAAAGCGGCATCGACAGCTTCGAGGGGCTTCTGGCGCGCGGCGAGCCCGCCGTCATCGGCGCCACCGGTCTTGGCGGCTCGACCTATGTCGATGCGGTGATCTCGGGTCAGGTTTTCGGCATCGACCAGAAGGTTGTGCACGGCTTTGACCGGTCCGGCGATATCCGTACCGCGATGCTGCGCGGCGATGTTCACATGATGTGGGGGTCGCTTGGGTCGGCACTGGAAGGCATCGAGAACGGCGATCACAAGGTGATCCTGACCGACCAGCGCGATCCGACCGGCGTTCTGGAAGGCGCCACGACGATCTGGGGCGTGGCCGAAGCCATGCCCGACAAGGAAAAGGTGCTTGAGGTGCTCGACGCCTGGGACGCCTTGTCGGCGGTGGGTCGTCCGGTAGCAGCGCCTCCGGGCGTGCCCGAAGATCGGGTCGCATTCTTGCAGGCAGCTTTCGAGCAAGCGATGAACGACCCGGAATTTGTGGCCATGGCCGCGGACTCCAAGCGCGACCTGTTGTTCCTGTCGGGGCCCGATATGCTGAAGATCGCTAAATCGGCAACCGAGATGACGCCCGAACTCGAGGCCATGTTCGTGGCCGCGATCCGCGGCGAAATCTGATCCTCAACACGTGACAGATGGCCCCCGCCGGTAGTCCGGCGGGGGTATTTCTCAGGCGCGGGGCACGACGGAATGACCATCATCGAAGGCATGACCAGCGGCTTTTTCCAGTCGATCAGCCTGACCGTCTTTCCCTATCTGTTCATCGGCTCGATCTTCGGGCTGGTCATCGGCATCATTCCCGGCCTGTCCGGCCACTTCGCCATGGCGATGGCGGTGACGTTTCTCTACACGATGGAACCCGCCACCGGCATCGCCTTCATCCTGGGCGCCCATGCCACGGTGGCGCAGGGCGGCGGGCTGACCGCGATCCTGTTTTCCACGCCCGGCACCGGCCAGAACGCGGCGACGCTGCTGGACGGTCCACCGATGCGCGACAAGGGCGAGGCGGGCATTGCCGTCGGCGCCGCGATGGCCGCCTGTTTCCTGGGCGCGACCTTTGGCGCGGTGGTGCTGGCCCTCTTGATCCCGGTCCTGCGCGAGGTGGTGCTGTTCTTCGGCCCGCCGGAAGTGTTCGTGCTGGCCTTCCTGGCGCTGACCTTCGTCGCCGTCCTTGGCAAAGAGGACCTGACCCGCAGCCTGATCGCCGCCCTTCTGGGCCTGTTGCTGGCGATGATCGGCGTCGACAATGTGACCAATACCTTCCGCTTCACTATGGGGATGGATCATCTGTCCGACGGGTTGTCGCTGGTGCCGGTGATCCTGGGCCTTTTCGCGGTGGCCGAGATGATCGACCTCTGGGCGCGCGGCGGCACGCTGGCCAAAGACGTGCCGGTGGCATTGTCGGCGCGCGACACGCAGCGGCAGATCTTCAAGGGCATCGGCCTGGCGTTCAAGCACTGGTGGCTGGTGATGCGCTGTTCGGCGATCGGCACCACGATGGGCCTGATCCCCGGCCTGGGGTCCGCACCTGCGGCGTTCGTCGCCTATGGCCATGCCAAGCAATCCTCGCCGGACAAGGAGACCTTCGGGCATGGCAACGTCAAGGGCGTGATCGGGCCCGAGGCGGCAAACGATGCGGTCGAAGGCGGTGCCCTGGCCTCGACACTGGCCTTCGGCATCCCCGGCTCGTCGTCGATGGCGATCTTGTTGTCGGGCCTCTTTATCCTCGGGCTGGAAACCGGGCCGCGGATGCTGAACACCAATGTCGATATCGTCTTCGTGATGATCTTCACGATCATCTTCGGCAACCTCATTGGCACCATCGTCGGCATGTTCCTGGTCAACCCCCTGTCGCGCGCCACCTCGATCCGCGCCTCGGTGATGGTGCCGGTCCTGATGGCGGTGATCGCCACCGGCGCCTTTGCCGGGGACCGGGCGATCTTTGACATCGGCATCGCGGTGGTCTTCGGCGTCATCGGCTATGTGATGAAGATTCTCAACTACTCGCGCGCGGCGTTGCTGATCGGCTTTGTGCTGGGCTTTGCGGTCGAGAAAAACCTCTACCTCGCGCTTTTGCTGGACGGGCCGTTCTTCATCGCCCAACCGATTCCGCTGGGCCTTGCCGCCATCACCGCCGTTTTCCTGGGCTGGAATGTCTGGGCGATTTACCGCGACCGCAGAAGGGTGATCCCGCGTGACCCACGAACCTGACACAACCGGAACCGAGGACGAAGCCGAACGCCGCGAGCGGCGCGGCAACCTCTATGCGCTGGAGATCTGCTTTCTGACGGTGGTTGGTCTTTTCGTCCTGTGGGCCTTTGTCGAGGCGCTCAGCTACAAGATCGTCTCGTCGCGCACGCCTTTGGTGATCATGGCGCCGCTGATCCTGCTGATCGGCATCCATGCCCGCAGGCTGTGGCGAGTGCGCGAGGATCTGGGTGTCCGGGCGCGGGTCGATGCGGCGCTGAAGGGCGGCCATGCGCATCTGAACAAGGTCGTGGGGTTTTCGGGCTGGATGGTCGCCCTTGTCGCGATGATCACGGTCTTTGGCCATTTCGCCGCGATCTTTGCGTTTTGCGTGATCCTGATGCGGTTTTTGGCCGGTGAGCGCTGGCGCCTGACGCTGATCGTGGCGGCTGTGACCACGCTGTTCATCCTCGGCGTCTTTGAATACGCGTTCAACATCGAGCTGTATCGCGGCCTGATCGCGCGCTGGTTCATGGGCTACCGCGACTTTTGAGGGGCGCAACAGAGGGCAGCGGCTGACCGCGGGCTGCCGCTGCAACATCAACGGTCGACGCTTTATGGTTGGGCCTCGGAAGACCTTTTTCGTCGCGCCAACGTCACGAT
>JBBKVJ010000087.1:0-27194 GCA_037968375.1 Paracoccaceae bacterium
CTCCAAAGCCACGCGTCTGGCGCCCGGTGGCGCTATTCCTTGCACTTGCCGTTGCCGCAGCCACGGCCATTCCGTTTCTGACGCCCGAAGGGCAGGACCAGTTTTCCGCGCTTGGCTTCGGCGCGCCGCCACTGATGATCCTGGCGCTGGCCACCGTGCTTGGCACCGGTGCGGTCTGGTCGCTCAGCACCCGGGGGTTCGTGAGCCAACCGCGCGCACCGGGCGGCATTGGTCGCGCCATCCGGCTGGCCGCGACCCTCACCCTGTGCGCCGTAGCCGCTGACATCGCCGCCAGAACCCATACCGGGCCAATTACGGCCTGGCCCGATGCGTGGCTGGTCATCCTGGCCCTCGCGGTTGCCAACATGGCACTTTTGCAGCTGTTTCCGCTGGCGCTGGCTTATCGGATGACGCATCGCGCCACCGCCGCGATCCTGTTGGCCGCGTTGTTTGAAACCGGTCTTCGGACCTGGGCGAGTGCCGACCTCGACCCGACCCCCCGGACGATTGCCGCTGCGCAGGTGTTCATCGTCGGTATCGTCCAGTTTGGGCTGTTCCGGCGCCACGGCCTGGGCGCGCTTGTCGCATTCGGGCTGGCGTTCACCCTTTTTTGGCGGATCCTCTGGGGCGTGGTCCGGGTGCCACTACTGCTTGGCGGCTTTTGAGACCCTTTGCGCCGGATCGGACGGATTGTCGGCGCTAGGCGCGCGTTGCGCGCCTGGTGAGCGGGATCTTCCTTCGTCGTCGTCCGGAATGACGTCTCTCAACCCGTCCAGCGTCAGGCGATAGTGCTCGGCCAGTAGGGCGCAGGCGCGGCCGGTGTCCCGGTCGAGGACGGCATCAAGGATCGCCTGGTGTTCGGCGGGGGCGCCTTCGCGGCGGGTCTTGCTTGGATTGGCGTTCATCGACAGGTTCCGGTATCGCACCGCCTGATCCATGAGCGTTGAGCAGAAGCCCAGCAGCCATGCCGAGCCGCAGCGGTCGACCAGCAGCATGTGGAATTCCTTGTGCCGTTCTTCCCATTCCTGAGAAACCTCGCGCCCGGCGGCCTCGGGCAGACGCCTTTGGGTGCGGGCAAGACGGTGGCAGCTGACCACCAGGTCATCCTCCCAAGCCTCGTCGCCGTTGCGGATCGACTCGGTCAATGCCAGTGTTTCCAACCAGATGCGGGTCTTTACCAGCTCTTCGAGTTCGGTCATCGAGATCGCCGCGACATGAAACCCGCGATGGCTTTTGCGCTCGACGAGGCCTTCGGAGGACAGTCGGTTCAGCGCCTCGCGCACCGGAACGGCGCCGATCCCGTAGCGCTCCGAGATCGCTTCGATCTGCAGCTTCTCGCCGGGAAACAATTCACCATGCAGGATATCCAGCCGGATCCGGTCATAGGCTTGTTCGGACAGGTTCCTGCTGTCTGAAGCTGTGCCCTGCGCGCCGCTCATGTCAGCCCACTCCACCCGGGCGGTCGGACTTGTTCCAGAACACGAACCGCCGCTGCATCCAGACCACGGTGAAGTAAAGCGCAAGGCCCAGAAGGCTGAGGTAGAGGATCAGCGCGAAGACGCGTGGCGTGTCAAGCTGGCTTGCCGACTGCCGGATCAAGGCGCCAAAACCACGACCGCCGCCAAGGAATTCGCCGGTGATCGCCCCGGCCATGACCCCGACCGACGCGATCTTCAGCCCGGTGAAGATATAGGGAAGGCCAGTCGGCAGCTTGAGCCGGATCAACGTCTGCATACGGGTCGCACCGATCGACTTGAACAGCATCCGCTCATTCTCGGAGGCCGCGTAGAGACCCGCCGCAGTTGCGACGACAATCGGGAACGTGGCGATGAAGGCCGCAAGCGCCACCTTGGAACCGATGTCGAAGCCCAGCCATGCGATGAACAGCGGCGCGAACGCGACCTTGGGCATCGTGTCGATGGCGACGAGATAGGGCAGAACCGCGCGTTCGCCGAACTTCGTCTCGCCCACCAGCACGCCCAGCGAAAAGCCGATGGTGAGGGCGATGAGGAACCCGTAGAACACCGTCAGCGTCGTCGTCCAAAGGGCGTCGAGCATGTATCCGCGGGCGATCAGATTGCGGCCGACAAAGATCAGATCGTCCAGCGTCTCGGCGGGTGTCGGCAGGATGATCGGCGATACCCATCCCATGCGCGTGACGATATCCCAGATGCCTACGACGACGACGAAAAGGAACGTCATCGCCACCCAACGGGGAATCCGGTCGATCAATGCTTCTTGCTCGACCCAGACAGTATCGTTGCCCTGGCCTTGGGTTGCGTCGGTCATACGAAAGCCTCCCGTCCCAAAAGGTCGCGAATATGCGCCACGATCTCGCCAAAGCGCGTCGTGTTGATCATTTCCAGAGTACGCGGCCGCGGCAAGTCGATGGTGACGTCCTCGACAATATGACCGGGCCGGGCCTGCATCACCAGGATCCTGTCGGACAGGATCACCGCCTCGGCAAGCGAATGCGTGACAAGAAACGCCGTCGCGCGGCGTTCCATGCAAATCCGCTGAAACTCCATGTTCATGAAATCACGGGTCAACTCGTCAAGTGCCGAGAACGGCTCGTCCAGCAACAGCATCGCGGGGTCGGAGATAAGCATCCGGCAGATCGCGGCGCGCTGCGCCATCCCGCCCGACAACTCGCCGGGGTAGACATGTGCAAAATCGCCCAGCCCGACGAGATTCAACAGGTCCATCGCCCGGTCGCGTGCGGCCCGCGCAGCGCTGCGCCCCTCCCGGATCTCGATCGGCATGACGATATTTTCGATCGTGGTTTTCCAGGGTAGCAGGGTGGCATGCTGGAACATCATCCCGATATCGCGCCTTGGGCCGACGACGGGCTGGCCCTCAAGCACCACGCGGCCGGTGGTTGGCGGCATCAATCCCGCCATGATCTTGAGAAGCGTCGATTTCCCGCATCCCGACGAGCCGATCACCGAGACGAATTCGCCCTTGTGGATCGTCAGGTGCACATCGGTAAGTGCGACAAGACTGTTGCGGGCATAGGTCTTTGACAGACGCTCGATTTCATAGACCGGCCGCGTCTGCGACGCGGCCGGCTTGCGGTTCAGCGGATGCGGCTCCGGCATGATCCTCAGGCGTTCCAGGCGGCCACAAACTCGTTGCTATAGACCGCCGAGAGGTCCGGCAGTGGCGCAGAAAGCGCGCCAGATGCCACCGCCGAATCGTGGATCGCCTGCCAGTGCTCGGGCGGCTGGTAGCCGTAGCCCTGACCGATGAAGGCGTCTGTCGGGGTCATCCGGTTGACCACGCCATCGAACAGCGAGGCAGCATAGTCCTGTTCGCCCTCCTGCGGGTTGCCCGCCGCACAATGGGCAAGGCTGGCCTCCTTGTTCGCCGGATCCTTGGCGAACAGCGTGCCTCGGACAAGTGCCCGGCCAAACTGCTCTGCAAGGTCCGGCGTCGCGGCCATCTGGCTTTCCAGCATGGCGATGCCGTTGCCGAAAAAGCCCAGATAGGCCTCGGGGGTAATTTCCCGCAGGTCGAGGCCGCGTGCCGCCAAAATAGCGGCGTCCGAAACCGCGCCGGCGTAGGAACCGACTTCGTCGCGCAGGAAGGCAACGGCTGCGGTGCCACCGTCACCGACCGGCAGATAGGTAAAGTCGGTTCCTGCGGTCATGCCGAGATCGGTCATGATCGCACCGGTGAACGACACTTCGGCGCCATCTGCGGTGCCGACGCCGATCACGGTGCCCTTGAGGTCGGTCGGGGTCTGATAGGCGCTGTCCTTCTTGACCAGCAGGCCAAAGACCGACTTGGGGTAGAGGTTGTAAAGGAATTTCACATCCACCCCGCGCGAGCGGGCGCCAAGCGTCGGGCCCGGACCCGGGGCGCCGACCTGAGCCTGTCCGGCGGCCATCGCCTGCAGCACCGCAGACGACCCGTCGATGGCCTCAAGCGTCGGCGTCAGCCCTTCCTCGCCGAAATAACCTTCGCCCACGGCCACCCAGTAGGGCAACCATGTCAGTGCCGACGGATTCGGCACCGCGAAGGTGATCGCGGTCTGCGCGCGCAGGATCGACGGTGCGCCGATAGCGGCTGCCGCCACCCCGGCCATCGTCAGCTTGCCAAAACCGCGGCGGGACAATTGGCTGAAATTGGTCATCTGGTCGTCCTCCCTAATCTGTTTTTTGTCGGTTTTCGCCGGGACACCGATTCCCCACGATCCGGGAATGAGCCTATATGATTCTGGCAAAATCGCCAAAGAATATACGAAACCTACGAAAAACCACTTTCATACCTTGATCTGAGCGCCAATTCACGAAATCCTAAGCCGGTCGTGACTCGCCAGTCAGGCGATCCAGAACACCCATCTGTCGACATGTTCGAGGAAGGAAGCCCATGGTTACCTACGCCATCTCGCCGCCACCGCAGGCGCAGCTTGATATCACCGGTTCGGACGAGAAGTTCGCGGTTCGCCGGATTTACTGCATCGGCAAGAACTACGTCGCCCACATCATCGAGATGAAGGCCGACGAGCGCGATCCGCCGGTTATCTTCATGAAGCCCGCAGACGCGATCGTTCGCAACGGCGGCGAGATTCCCTATCCGGTGTTCACCAACAACTTCCACTACGAGTGCGAACTGATCGTCGCGCTCAAATCCGGCGGCTACAACATTCGCCAGTCCGAGGCGTCAAAGCACATCTTCGGATATGCTGTCGGCCTGGACATGACCCGGCGCGACCATCAGGCGGCGGCAATCGCGGGCGGGCTGCCCTGGGAGGTGACCAAGGGCTTCGACCACTCCGCACCGGTTGGCCCGATCAGCCGCGTCGAGGATACCGGTGTGATGGCCGCCGGGCATGTCCGGCTGAAGGTCAACGGCGACACCCGCCAGGACGCCGACATCTCGCTGATGATCTGGACCATCGATGAGATCATTGCCAAGCTGTCCGAGCAGCACAAGCTGGCGGCGGGCGACATCATCATGACCGGCACACCTGCCGGAGTGGGCCCGGTGGTCACCGGCGACGTCCTCGACTGTTCGGTCGACGGGCTTGCGCCGATGCAGGTGAAGATCGGCGGCCCGGCTGCCTGAGTGGCGCTGCTTGCCGAAAGTGGCCAACACGAGATAACCCATGACGGGGTCCGGGTCGCGGTCAGCCGGTGCGGCACGAATGCTGGCGCGACGCGGCACAACGGGGACGCGCTGCAAATCCGCAATCGAAAAGAGAGAGAGTGAGCAACATGACCCACGTCGCAATCGTCGGAACTGGCCGGATGGGAACCGCCTTTGCAAAGCGCCTGATCGAGGTCGGCCATTCTGTCATCGTGTGGAATCGGACCGCTGCGCGCGCATCCGCAGCCATTGAGGCCGGGGCCCAGGCTGCACCGGATCTGGCAGGCGTCACGACCGCCGAGACGATCCTTGTCTCACTCACCGATGTCGCGGCGGTGGACGCGGCGATTGACGCGCTGATCGGGGCCGGGATCGCGGGAAAGCTGGTCATCGACCTGTCGACCCTGCTGCCCGACGAGACCCGGACGGTCGCGGCGAAAGTGGTCGCGGCGGGTGCTGATTTCGTCGACTGCCCGGTCGGTGGCACGGTCGGCCCGGCGCTCAAGGGCCAACTTCTCGGGATGGCGGGCGGCAGCGCGGCGTCATTCGGCCGCGCCAGGCCGGTTCTCGAGCAACTTTGCCGGCGCGTCGAGCATCTTGGCCCCGCCGGTTCCGGCGCGCAGATGAAGCTGGCGGTGAACCTGCCGCTGGCGATCTACTGGAAAACCCTGGCCGAGGCGCTGGCCTTGCTGAAAGGCTCGGGTATCCCGGTTGAAACCGCGATTTCGCTGATCGCCGACAGCTCTGCCGGACCGACGGTTCTGAAGAATCGCGCGCAGGTCGTGATCGACACGTTGAACGGCACCGACCAGCCCGGCACGTTCGACATTGCGGGACTGGCAAAGGATCTGGACCTTGCGCTGCGTCAGGCCGCACTTGCCGGGCAGGCGATGCCGCTGTCGGATGCGGCTGCGAAAAGCTACGCCGATGCGCTGTCCGATGGCCTTGGGGGCTTCGATGGGGCCAGCCTGACCCGACACCTGACGAGCGGCTGAGGTGGAGGCGTTCGCCGACCCGACCACCCTTGCCACCATGATCGCGGCACTGATCATCGCCGGTGCCGCGATCGGCTTTCTGGCCGGGCTGTTTGGGGTCGGCGGCGGTGCCATATCGGTTCCGGTCTTCTACGAGATTTTCGGGGCGCTGGGTTACGCGCCCGATGTCGCGATGCCAATTGCGGTCGGCACGTCGCTTGCCGTCATCGTTCCGACCGCGATCAGTTCGGCGCGCGGGCATCACCGGAAAGGAACACTCGATCTGGCAATTCTGCGGGCCTGGGCACTGCCGATTCTGATCGGCGTGATGCTGGGTGCTGCAATCGCCCGCTTCGCAGCACCGGGCATGTTCCAGGCAGTCTTTATCGTCGTCGCGACAATCATCGCGACAAAGCTGCTGACCGGCGGAAAGGGATGGCAGCTCCGCGAGACATTGCCCGGACGGCTGGCGATGCGGCTGAGCGGCATGATGATCGGTCTGGTCTCGGCGATCATGGGTATCGGCGGCGGCGCCGTCTCGACGATCTTCCTGACGCTGCACGGCGTGACGATCCACCGCGCGGTGTCGACCTCGGCGGGCGTCGGGGTGCTGATCGCAATTCCCGGCACCCTGGGCTATATGGCCGCCGGAATCGGGCGCGACGACCTGCCGCCCGACGCTGTCGGGTTTGTCTCACTGGCCGCTTTTGCCCTCACCATTCCGACTTCGCTGCTGACCACGCGTTTTGGCGTCGCGCTGGCGCACCGGTTGTCGCGTCGTTCCCTCGAGATCGCCTTTGGCAGTTTCCTGCTTTTGGTGGTCGCCCGATTCGTGCTGGCCCTCGTCACCTGAAGGCGCCAGTCGGCAACCTCAGGTGACGAGACAGTCCTCAGACCACCTTGACGGTCAGATCTTCGAGGCCTTCGATCTTCACGACCATCGTATCGCCGCGCGACACCGGCCCGACACCCGAAGGCGTTCCAGACATGATGACGTCGCCCGCAGCAAGCTCGAAGTAATCCGAGAGATACGAGATCATTTCCGGCACCTTCCAGATCATCTGGTTCAGGTCGCCCTCTTGCCTGACCTCGCCATTCACCTGCAACTCTATGCGTCCGGTATCCAGATGGCCGACCTCGGCCACCGACCGCAACGGGCCGACGGGACCGGAGAGTTCGAACGCCTTGCCGATCTCCCACGGACGGCCCATTTTCTTGGCGACGCCCTGCAGGTCACGCCGCGTCATGTCCAGCGATGGCCCATAGCCCCAGACATGATCCAGCGCGTCTTCAAGCTTGATATTGGTGCCGCCGGACTTCAGGGCGACAAGCAATTCGACCTCGTAATGCACGTCTTCGGTTTGCGTCGGATAGGGAAACTTGCCACTGGCATCCAGATTGTTCGGGTTCTTCTGGAAGAAAAACGGCGGTTCGCGGTCCGGGTCGTGGCCCATTTCGACGGCATGGGCGGCATAATTGCGACCAATGCAGTAAACCCGGCGGACAGGAAACGCGCCGCCCCCAACCACGGGAATCGTTGCGATCGGCGGTGTTGCAATAACATAATCAGACATTTGGGGCCTCCCAGACCAAAGCATTTGAACAGCTTCATAGCTGTCGAAGCGGTGCAGATCAATCCCAACCAATACATTTTCGGTTGACTGGGGCGAGCCAATCGGTGATGGTTTTGGGCAACTGCTACGAAATCAGGTCAAAATTGGTCAACCAATAGGGACGCCGCGTGCTGCATTCGAACAAGCCAATCAAAGCCGAACCATCGATTGACCGCTTGCGCAGTTTCATCGCCGATGGTGGCTACGGGTCCGGTGACCGCCTGCCCGCCGAGCGTGATCTGACCGAACGCCTTGCCCTGACCCGGACCGAACTGCGCAAGGCATTGGATACTCTCGAGCGTGAGGGCGCTGTTTGGCGTCACGTCGGCAAGGGCACCTTTGTCGCCGAAGGGCGCGAGGCGGGTGAACTTGGCGATGAGCTTGTCGAACTGGGGCGCAAGCTGACCCCGTTCCGGATGATGCGCGCGCGTCTGGTGATCGAGCCTGCAATCGCGCGGGAAGCAGCGATCAATGCTTCGGGCGACGATTACCAGCTGATGCAGCGCGCGATGGATCGGACCCGCAGCGCCACCACCTGGTCAGAATACGAAGAACAGGACGACCTCTTGCACCATCATATTGCAACCGCCAGTGACAACCTGATGCTTGTCGCGCTGTTCGAGCAACTGAACCTGGTGCGGCGGGCCGTGTCCTGGGGCAGTGTCGTGCGCGCCTCTGCGCAACCACCCCATGCCCACACAAGTTTCCGCGAACACGATGCTATCGTGACCGCCGTAGCCGAGCGCAACCCTGATGCGGCTTATGACGCGATGCGCACGCATCTGCGGTCGGTTTCGGATCGGCTGTTTGGAGACGCGTAACCTTGAACAACAATGACCGAGGAAAAACACCGAAAGGTGACACCCCGGCAAAATCATCAAAACCGACGCTCAACGGGAGGAGACCCATGAAACATTTCATAAAACACCTGGCGCAGACCGCGCTGGCACTACCTCTGGCGCTGGCCATGACGCTTTCGGCGGCCGAAGCCGAAACACTCAAGATAGCACTGGCGGAAACGCCTTCGGACGAACTGGCGGCATTCTTTGTGGCGCTGGATCGGGCCAAGGCGAACGGCCTTGATTACGAGTGGACCGCCTTTGCCGATGAAGAGCTGGCAATTCAGGCGATCCTCAGCGGTCAGATGGATATCGGTTTCGGCACGCCCTATTCCGCGATGCAGCGGTCGAAGGCACCGATCCGGATCATCTTTCAGCTGTCAAAGCTGAAGTTCTTCCCGGTCGCGGTTGAAGAATATACCGATCTCAAGCAGCTGGACGGCAAGCCGATCATGCTGCATTCGCGCGGCGGCGGCACCGATTCCATCGCCAACGTGATCGAAGAAGAGGTCGGTATCACGTTTGGCGAGCGGTCCTATGTGCCGGGATCGGCAAATCGCGTCGTGGCGATGCTGGCCGGTCAGGCCGAAGCGACGATCCTCGATTTGTCCAACAAGAACAAGATTATGGCGGAAGCGGAAGATCGGTTCAACGTCCTGCCGATGTTCGATGTCGACGCCAGCGACGAGGCGCTGTTCGCCAATCTGGACTGGATTCAGGAAAACAGCGAACAGGTCGGCATTCTGGTCTCGGCACTGGCCAGCGTCTGGCAGGATATGTCCGAGGACCCGACCATCATCGCCCGCGAAACCAACCCCGATGGCCCGATCGGCCAACTGCCGGCCGAGATTCTGGCCGAGTTGGACGGGTTCTACACCGAGGCGGTTGCCGGTGGGCTGTACGATCCTAATGGCGGCGGCCGCAAGGCTGCGATGGCCGATCTGGAATGGTACACTGCCGCCGGGCAACTGGATGGCAATCCGGCCGAGATGAACATCGAGGACTTCTGGTACATGGCCCCTCTGGATGCCGTGGCGAAGTAATCCGACCGCGGTCACCGGCAGATTGTTCCGGCCGGTGACCGCTTTCATTTTCGTTCAAACCCGCGAAGTGCCATGAAACAACGTTCCCTCTTCCTGAAAATCCTGTCGGCCGTTCTGGTCTTTGGCGCCTGGGAAATCTCGGGCCGGATTCCGATCAGCTACGCGTTTCCGACCTTCCTTGAATCGATGGCCGCATTGGCGCGGATGACCTTCGATGGCAGCATTTTTGTGGCCTATGGCGAAACCCTGAAGCCGCTGGTGACCGGGATCGCGATCTCGACGGTGCTTGGCATCGGCCTGGGTCTGTGGATCGGCCTTAGCGAGCGGTTCGAATGGCTGTTCTCACCGATCTTCATCGTCATGCAGGCGGCGCCGCTGGCAGCGCTTATTCCGCTGTTGGTGATGGCCTACGGCATCGGCCTGACCTCCAAGGTGTTCGTGGTCTGCATCATGGCGATGCCGGTGATCGTGCTGAGCACCAGCAGTGCGGTGCGCAACACACCCAGTTCTATGAAGGAAATGGCGCGATCCTTTCTGGCCAAGGATCACCATGTTCTCTTGAAGATCATCATCCCGGCGGCGTCTCCGATCATCTTTTCGGGGCTTCGTCTGGGCATCTCGGCGGGGTTCATCGGCGCCATTCTTGCCGAGTTGAAAATCACGCCCACCGGTGTCGGCGACATCATCACCTACAGTCGCTCGATCGCCGACTACCCCAGCATGTATGCGGCAATCTTTTCGATCATCCTCTTGGCGGTTCTGTTCCTGAACCTGCTTGAGAAAATCGAAAACGTGCTCTTCAAAGGAAATGATCGTGGTTATGTCACAGACTAAAAGCGCATTCGCCGATGCCGGGCCGCTGGCAGACGATATTGCGGTATCCGTGCGCGGTGTCTCGAAGAATTATGGCGATGTCGAAGCGCTGAAAGACATGTCGCTGGAATTTCCGCGCGGTCAGCTGACCTCGCTTCTGGGGCCGTCGGGCTGTGGCAAGACCACGCTTTTGAAAATCATCGCGGGACTGCTGAAACCGGACACCGGCGAGATCCTCGTCAACGGCAAACCGGTCACCGGCCCCGGCCCGAACCGGTCGTTCGTGTTTCAGGACTTTGCCCTGCTGCCCTGGGCCAATGTGATGCGCAATGTCGCCTTCGGGCTGGAACTGCGCGGCGTGGCGAAATCCGAACGCGAGGACAGGGCTTCGAAATATATCCACAACGTCGGGCTGCAAGGCTTTGAGAAGGCCTATCCGCATGAGTTGTCGGGCGGCATGCGCCAGCGTGTCGGCCTGGCGCGGGCGCTGTCGGTCGATTCCAAGGTGCTGCTGCTGGACGAGCCGTTTTCGGCGGTCGACGAACAGACCCGGCGCAAGTTCCAAGAGGACCTTTTGGCGCTGGTGGCCAACGAAAACAAGACTTTCATCTTCGTGACCCACTCGATCGAAGAAGCGGTCTATGTGTCCGACCAGATCGCGGTTCTGCTGCCGCGTCCCAGCCGCGTGTCCGAGATCATCCGCCCGGCCAGCTTTCGTTCGAAAAGCGTCGAGAACATCCGCCGCGACCCCGAGTATCTGGATATCGTCGATGAGATCTGGGCCTCGCTGCGCAACTACGTCGAATAGGGGACGGCCATGTGGATCAAGGGATACAAGCTGCCCGCGATGTCCTCGCTGCTGGTCTGGGGGTTGTTGTGGGAGATCATCGGCCAGATGGGGCTGACGTTTTTCGTGCCGCCGCTGTCGGAAGTGTTCGTGACGCTGTTCAAGATCATCGGCACCCCGGCCTTCCTCAAGGCGCTGTCCGAGACCGCTCAGGCGTTTCTGGCGGGGGTGTTCTTTTCCATCGCCATCGGTATTCCGGTGGGCATCTTGATGGGCCGCAGCCGGTTGCTGGATGAGCTGCTGCTGCCGTGGGTCAATATCTTCGTCAGCGCGCCGCTGACCGCATTGGTGCCGGTGCTGATGGTTCTCTTTGGCTTCGGCATGAAGTCGATCATCATCACGACGACGCTTTTCGGGATCTGGATCATCATCCTCAACACCCGTGCGGGTGTGCGCCAGATCAACCGGTCTTTGGTCGAGATGGCGGCCAGTTTTGGTGCCTCGCCGATGGATGCCTTTGTGAAGGTCTACTTCTGGGCGGCCCTGCCCGAGATTCTGGGTGGCGTCCGGATCGGGGTGATCCGGGCGGTGAAAGGCGTGATCATCGGCCAGCTACTGATCTCGATCGTGGGCTTCGGCGCGCTGTTCGAGCTTTATGCCTCGAACTTCCTGATGTCGCATTTCTGGGCAGTGTTGATCGTGTTGTTCGCGCTGGCCTTTTCGATCTCGGAATTCCTGGCCTATCTGGAAAAGAAAGTGTCCTACTACGCGGCCAGCCGCTGAGGCCGTGCCGCGTAGGGCAATCTGATCAGTGCGACGCCATTTACCCGATGATCCGGTTCAGCGTCTTTGACGGTCGCATGACGGCGGCGGTCTTGTCGGTATCAGTGTGATAATAGCCGCCGGTATCGGCAGATTTGCCCTGAACCGCCGCCATTTCGGCCAGGATCGCCGCCTCGTTTTCCGCCAATGCCTTGGCAAGCGGTACGAAATGCGTGGCCATTCCGGCATCCACCGTTTGCGCGGCCAGCGCCTCGGCCCAATAGCGCGCGAAGTAATAGTGGCTGTCGCGATTGTCGGCCTGTCCGACCTTGCGCCCGGGTGACCTGTCGTGGTCCAGAATGCCCTGGGTCGCGGCATCGACCGCGTCGCCCAGCACCTTGGCCTTCTTGTTGCCCTTGACCTGTGCCAGATATTTCAGGCTTTCACCCAAGGCGCAGAACTCGCCCAGCGAATCCCAGCGCAGATGATTTTCCTCGACCAGCTGTTGCACGTGTTTCGGCGCTGATCCCCCGGCGCCGGTCTCGAACAACCCGCCACCTTTCATCAGCTTCACGATCGACAGCATCTTGGCCGAGGTGCCAAGTTCCAGAATCGGGAACAGGTCGGTCAGATAGTCGCGCAAGACGTTGCCGGTGACAGCAATCGAGGTGTCGCCCTTGCGGATCGTGTCGAAGGACAGCCGGGTCGCCTCGCGCGGGGCAAGGATCTGGAACTTGTCCGCAACGCCTGCCTTTGCCAGCAACGGCCGAACGTAATTCAAAAGTTCCGCATCATGGGCGCGGGTCTCGTCCAGCCAGAAGATCGCCTGGCACCCTTCCAGCGCCTGACGGTCAATCGCCAGTTGCACCCAGTCCTCGATCGGCGCCTGCCGGGTCGAGGCCGAGCGCCAGATGTCACCGGCCTGAACCACGTGTTCGTGCAGCACATCGCCGTTTTCCAGCACCATGCGCACAGTGCCATCGGCGGGGATTTCAAAGGTGGTGGGGTGCGAGCCGTATTCTTCGGCCTTTTGCGCCATCAGCCCGACGTTCTGCACGGTGCCTGCGGTCGCGGGATCCAGCGCACCCTTTGCCTTGCAGTTCTTGATCGCCTCGTCATAGACGGCGGCATACGAGCTGTCGGGGATCACGCAATTGGTATCGGCCTCTTTGCCATCGGGCCCCCAGGCCTTGCCACCGGCGCGGATCAGGGCCGGGATCGAGGCGTCGATGATCACGTCAGATGGCACATGCAGGTTGGTGAGGCCCTTGTCGGAATTGACCATGTAAAGCGGCGGGTTCTTTGCCATCGCTGCGTCGATGGCCGCCAGAATTTCAGCGGCTTTCGGCGCAGTGGCAACGCTGTCCAGAAGCGCGCCCAGACCCGAGTTCGGGTCGGCACCGGCGGCGGCCAGTTCATCGCCATAGGTGTCGAAGACGGACTTGAGATAGGCCTTGACCGCGTGACCGAAGATGATCGGGTCCGAGACTTTCATCATCGTCGCCTTCAGATGGATCGAAAAGAGAGTCCCCGCGTCCTTGGTCGCGGCGATCTGCTGCTCCAGAAAGGCGCCAAGCGCCCTGACCGACATGAAGGTGGCGTCGACGACGGTGCCGGCGGGGTATTGCACGCCCGATTTCAGCACCGAGACAGAGCCGTCCTTGCCGACAAGTTCGATCAGGGCGGTCGCCGCCGCTGACAGGGTTACGGATTTCTCGTTGGCGCGGAAATCACCGGCCGACATCGTCGCCACCTGGGTTTTGCTGTCGGCAGACCAGGCCCCCATCCGGTGCGGATTGGCCATTGCATAATTCTTGACCGCGACGGCGGCGCGGCGATCCGAGTTGCCTTCGCGCAGAACCGGGTTCACCGCCGAACCCTTGATCGCGTCAAAGCGGGCACGCACCGCCTTTTCCGCATCGGACGCCGGGGCCTCGGGGTAGTTGGGCAGATCGTAGCCCTGCGATTGCAACTCGGTCAGTGCTGCAACAAGTTGCGGCACCGAGGCCGATATGTTCGGCAGCTTGATGATGTTCGCGTCCGGCGTCTTGACCAGTTCGCCCAGCACCGCAAGGTCATCGGTCTGGCGCTGCTTTTCGGTCAGCTTCTCGGGGAACGCGGCAATGATGCGCCCGGCAAGCGAAATGTCGCGTTGACCGATCGTGACACCGGCCGCTGCGGCGAACGACCTGATGATCGGCAACAGCGACGCCGAGGCCAGCTCGGGCGCTTCGTCGACCTTGGTATATACGATATCGGGATTGTCCAATTGCGTCACGATTTTCCAGCCTTTTCCTGTTTGCCACAGGACTAGACGACACGACATCCAAGGTCCACAGAAAGCGTCGCGATCTCTGCCGCTGACGACATGTCGCTTCGGGGTTGCTTTCCGATAGGCGGGTTCTATCCTGAAATCATTGCTTTGGTGATGAACTGGGAGGAACAACATGAATATCAGGCACTTGCTGCTGGCAACGGCGTCCGCGACACTCATCGCGACACCATTGGTGGCGCAGACCGAGATCGAGTTCTGGCACGCCTTCACCGGCCGGCTGGGAGAATTGGTTGCCGCGCAGGTCGAAGATTTCAACGGCTCGCAGTCCGATTACACCGTGGTCGCGTCGCACAAGGGCAACTATTCCGAAGCGCTGAACGCCGGCATTGCCGCGTTCCGGGCCGGGGAACAGCCCGATATCCTGATGGTCTTCGAGGTCGGCACCGCAACGATGATGGCCGCCCAGGGCGCTATCAAGCCGGTTTACGAGGTCATGTCTGGCGCCGGTGCAGAGTTTGACCCCGATGCCTTCATCGGTTCGGTCAAGGGCTATTACACATCCAGCGATGGCCAGATGCTGTCGCTGCCGTTCAATTCGTCCACGCCGGTTCTGTGGGTCAATCGCGACGCGCTGACCGAAGCGGGGATTGATCCCGACACCGACCTGTCGACATGGGAAAACGTCGGCGCAGTGCTGGATCAGCTGAAGACGGCAGGCAGCGACTGCCCGATGACCACCGCATGGCAAAGCTGGATCCATCTCGAGAATCTTTCCGCCTACCACAACGTCCCCTTCGCGACCGATCAAAACGGCTTTGGCGGCGTGACCACCGAACTGGTGCTGAACGGTGATCTGCAGGTCGCGCATATTCAGGCGATGGGTGACTGGGCGCGCGAGGGCAAGTTCATCTATGCCGGGCGGCGCAATGAAGGCGGCGCCAACTTCCGCGGTGGCGAATGTGCGCTCTTCACCGAAAGCTCGGCAGGCTACGCCGGTATCAAGGCCGAAGCGACATTTGCCTTTGATGTGCGCCCGCTGCCCTATTGGGCGGGGCTGGTCGACGCGCCGCAGAACACGATCATCGGCGGTGCATCGCTTTGGGTGATGGCCGGTCAGTCGGACGCCGAATACCAGGGCGTCGCCGCCTTCCTGAACTACCTGTCCTCTGCCGAGGTGCAGGCGCAGTGGCATCAGGATACCGGCTATCTGCCGATCACCAGTGCCGCCGCCGACCTGACCCGCGAACAGGGTTATTACGAGGCGAACCCGGGCACCGACGTGGCCGTCTTGCAGATGACGACGAACGCACCCACGGAAAACTCGAAGGGCTTGCGGCTGGGCAACTTCGACCAGATCCGGACCGTCATCGACGAAGAGCTTGAGGCCGTCTGGGTCGGTGACAAGACGGCACAGGCCGCGCTGGACAGTGCCGTCGCGCGTGGCAACGAGTTGCTGCGCCGGTTCGAGCAAGCCAACCGCTGAGGATTGCCGCGCCCTGCAACCCGTAGGGCGCGGCTGACCGCATGGAAAAGCGCGTCACCTTCAAGGGCATCTGGTTGCCGCTGCTGCTGGTTCTGCCGCAGATACTGGTGACGGCTGTCTTTTTCTTCTACCCCGCCGGGCAGGCAATCTGGCAATCGCTGTTCATTCCCGACCCGTTCGGCCTGTCGATGCGGTACGTCGGACTGGAAAACTTCGAATATCTGCTGGGCAATGCCTATTACCGCGCGTCCTTCGTCACCACGGCGACATTTTCCATTCTCGTGACAGTCCTGTCGATGGGCATCGCCCTTTATCTTGCCCTGCTGGCCGACCGGCTGATCAAGGGCTCGGGCATCTACCGAACGCTGCTGATCTGGCCCTATGCCGTGGCGCCTGCCGTCGCCGGGGTGCTTTGGCTGTTCATGTTCAACACGCGCGTCGGCGTGGTCAGCTGGTATCTGGGCACGTTGGGTTATGACTGGAACCACGTGCTGAACGGTGGCGAAGCGATGGGCCTTGTCGTCGTCGCCTCGGCCTGGGGCCGGATCAGTTACAATTTCCTGTTCTTCCTGGCGGCGCTGCAATCAATCCCGAAATCGGTGATCGAAGCCGCCGCGATCGACGGCGCCTGCTTCTGGACGCGCTTTCGCACCATCGTCTTTCCCCTGCTGTCGCCGACCACCTTCTTTCTGCTGGTCGTCAACATCGTCTACGCGTTCTTTGAAACGTTCGGCGTCATTCACACGATCACCAGTGGCGGGCCGCAGCAGTCGACCACGATCCTAGTCTACAAGGTCTTTTCAGACGGTTTTGTCGGTCAGGATCTGGGGTCATCGGCGGCGCAATCGGTGATCCTTCTGGTCATCGTCGGCGCCCTGACCGTCGCGCAGTTCAAATTCATCGAACGACGGGTGCATTACTGATGGCGGATCAGGGCGGCATGGTTGAAAAGCGTGGGTCCGGCTATTGGCTGACCCATCTTGGATTGATCATCGGTCTGCTGTTCGTGTTTTTCCCGATCTGGCTCGCCTTCGTCGCCTCGACCGTATCGCAGGCCGACATCATCAGGCCGCCGATGCCGCTGCTGCCCGGCGATCAGCTGGTTGCCAATTACAGCAAGGCTCTGTTGTCGGGGATCAACGCCCCCGTCGCATGGATGATGTTCAACTCCGCGATCATGGCGTTGGGCATTGCCGTCGGCAAGATCGTCATCTCGCTGCTGTCGGCCTTTGCCATCGTCTATTTTCGCTTTCCCGGCCGCAAGATGTTCTTCTGGCTGATCTTTATGACGCTTATGCTGCCGGTTGAGGTGCGCATTGTGCCGACCTACGAGGTGGTCGCGGGGTTCGGGATGCTCAACAGCTATTCGGGGCTGATCTTTCCGCTGATCGCGTCGGCCACGGCCACTTTCCTGTTCCGCCAGTTCTTCATGACCGTGCCCGACGAGCTTGCCGAGGCGGCGCGTGTCGACGGCGCCCGCCCGATGCGGTTCTTCTGGGACATCCTTTTGCCGATGAGCCGCACCAACATCGCGGCGCTTTTTGTGATCCTGTTCATCTACGGCTGGAACCAGTACCTCTGGCCGCTGCTGATCACCACCGATCCGTCGATGAACACCATCGTCATGGGGATCAAGCAGATGTTCCCCTCGGGTGACGACTTCGCCGATTGGCCGGTCATCATGGCGACCTCGATCCTTGCCATGATTCCACCGGTGATCATCGTCATCAGCATGCAGCGGCTGTTCATTCGCGGCCTCGTCGATAGCGAGAAATAGACATGGCAACCGTCAGCCTCCAGAATATCAGGAAATCCTTTGGCAAGACCGAAGTGATTCATGGCATCGATATCGACATTGCCGACGGTGAATTCATCGTAATCGTCGGCCCGTCGGGCTGCGGCAAGTCCACGCTGTTGCGCATGGTCGCGGGGCTTGAGACGATCACGGCGGGCGAAGTGCATATCAACGGTGAGCGGGTCAACGACAAGGAGCCCATGGACCGCGACATCGCAATGGTATTCCAGAATTATGCGCTTTACCCGCACATGTCGGTTTTCGACAATATGGCCTACGGGCTGAAGATTGCGCGCAAGCCCAAGGACGAAATCACTGAACGCGTCGATGCGGCGGCCAAACTTCTGCAGCTTGAACCCTACCTGCAGCGCCGCCCGCGTGAACTGTCGGGTGGCCAGCGACAGCGCGTGGCGATGGGCCGCGCCATCGTGCGCAAGCCGGCGGTTTTCCTGTTCGACGAGCCGCTGTCGAACCTCGACGCCAAACTGCGGGTGCAGATGCGGTTGGAGATCAAGCAACTGCAGCGGCGTCTCGGCGTCACGGCGCTATATGTCACCCACGATCAGGTCGAGGCGATGACACTTGCCGATCGGATGATCGTCATGAATGACGGCGTGGCCGATCAGATCGGTGCGCCGCTTGAGGTTTACGCGAACCCTGAGACCGAATTTGTCGCCGGCTTCATCGGCTCGCCTCCGACCAATTTCATGACAGCGGAGCAGGCGCAGGTGTCGTCGGCCGCGGCCGTGACGCTGGGCGTGCGCCCCGAGCACATGAAGATATCCAGCCCATCCGACGGCAGACCGGGGGGCACGGTCCTCTATACCGAAGCGTTGGGGGCAGAAACGCTGGTCCATATCAAGTTGGCGGACGGGACGCTGGTGACCGCCCGCCAAAGCGCATCCGAGACCTGTCCCTCGGAAGGTACGGCGGTGGGTCTGGCGTGGGACGCCGCCGACGAGATGCTGTTCGATGGGTCCGGGAAACGAGTCCGATCCGCCGAAAACCCGCCCTGATCAGATCTCACGCGCCACCTGCGATGATGTGGACTTGACCTCAAAACCGCCATGAAATATCTGTTCAGGCTGATAAGCGGGCGTTGTGTAATGGTAAGACCCTAGCTTCCCAAGCTAGAGACGCGGGTTCGATTCCCGCCGCCCGCTCCAGCCCAACATTACCGATCCGAAACAAGAAAAAGGCCGCGCCGAATGTTCGGCACAGCCCATTTTCGCATTGCGGTGTAGGCGCGGTTCGGCAGGTTGCCCTCAGTAATCGGTCTCGACGTATACGCCCGAACAGTCGTAGGCCACCGCCGCCGCGACACCACCGTTGTTCAGGTAATTGCGTACCGAAAAGAAATCCGTAGCGGCCAGGATGTTGGTTGAGACCTCCTGTTCAAAAACCGCGCCATTGTTCTCGTTCACGAGACGTGCCCAGATCGAGGCGCCGTCGGGTGGCGAATAAAGGACGATCGTGTAGACATTGGTCAGCGACGAGACCGGGAAATTCACACCGCAATCGACCAGCGTGGCAGCGCCCGCCGCATCATTGTAGCAAAACTGCCAATTGGAGTGAGTGCCGTTGGTGAAACCGAACCCGATGCAATTGACCAAAGTGGACAAAACCGCCGAAGTGGATAAGGCACCCGTCGAGCCGTAGAGTCCGAAGAACGCATTCGACGTAGCTTGCAGGGTCACCAGGCTGATCCGGTTGGTGTAGGTGAAGCCGCCCAGCCCCGTCGCATTGCCGCGCCAGCAAACTTGGGTGGCGGCGCGCTCGTCGGAAGCGCTGTTGGCGGTCGTGGCCGAGGTAACGCGCCATCTGCGAATCGATGCCGACAGGTTGGTCGAGGCCAAAGCAGGCGTCGAGACAGTACCAACCCCGGTGCGCGGAATACCGTTGGTGTTGACGGTTGTGCCGCTGGACGGCGCCCACCATGCAACCCTGTTCAGGCCCATATGTGGCCCAAGCGGTATTTCCCGGCCGTTCGGCCTCTGGATCTCGGGCCAGTCAGCACCGGCGCGACGACGGCCGTAGAATTGCAGGC
This sequence comes from Paracoccaceae bacterium, assembly GCA_037968375.1. Taxonomy (GTDB): domain Bacteria; phylum Pseudomonadota; class Alphaproteobacteria; order Rhodobacterales; family Rhodobacteraceae; genus CANNFR01. Next base: position 19,523 of record JBBKVJ010000087.1, read on the forward strand.
CGTCGGCCGGCGGCAGATTGGGCTGCACCGAGTTGCTGCCAAGGATCAGGTTGCCAGAGGCACCGATGCTGACATTGCTTGCCGAGCCAAAGCTAGCTCCGTTCCGGTACTGCACCTCGGTGCCCGAACCCGCAGGCGCGCCGCCACCGCCGCCCGACGCCGAAAGCGTCGTGCCGGTCATCGACAGGGCCGTGCCAAGCGTGATCTCCTGCGGATCACCCGCACCGACATCGCCGCGACCCAAAAGCCGAGAGGCAGCCGAAAGGTTCTGCATCTTGGCATAGCTCACGGCGTCGTTGGCAATGGTCAACGCAGTAGCGCCGGTAACATCGCCGGTATGTGTGGCGTTCGACACCTTGGCGGTGTTCGCCGTGACCGCAGCGGTCGCCGCAACCGCCGTCGAAAAGTCCGAAATCGTCGCCGCCGTCTGCGTGCCGGTATGCGTCGTCCGATCCCGTAGCGCCGCATCCGCCGCATTTGCGGTGGCGCCTGTCGCGATTCCGTCCAGCTTGGCCTTGTCGGCGCCCGCCATGAACCCGGCCGCGACGCCAGTCGCGTCGGCGTGGCCATGCACCGACGCGGCAAAGGCCGCAACCGCATCGCTGCCGAGCTTGCCCAGGGTCACGGCCTCTGCATCAATGCTCCAGGTCGCGCCCGATGCGGTGAAGGTGATGTCGCCCTTGTCGCCGTCGGTCACACCGCCGCCGCCCGATGCATTCAACGTTGCCCCCGACATCGACAGGTTGGTGCCCAGCACGATGGGCGCGATGTTGCCCGTCGCCCCGCGCCCCAGAAGCTGCGAGGCCGCCAGCGCCAGATCGGCGGGATCGGAAGTGATTGCCGTGGCATTCACCTTGACCGTATTCGCAGCCATGTCGGCGGCCTTGGCATTGGTCACCGCATTGTTGGCGATGGTCAGCGCAGTCGCACCGGTCACATCGCCGGTATGCGTTGCATTGGTGACCTTCGCCGTATTCGCTGTGACCGCCGCATTGCCCGCAACCGCCGCCGCCAGGTCCGAGATCGTCGCGGCGGTCTGACTGCCGGTGTGGCTCGCCCGGTCGCGCAGGGCCGCATCGGTGGCGTTGGCGGTGGCCAAGGGCGCTACGCCCGCCAGCTTTGTCTCCTGCGCCGTGGTGAAGCTGGCTGTCGTGCCGCTCAGCACCGCCGGCACGTTGGTCAGCCCCGCCCAATCGGTCGTCCCTGCCACGCCCTGCGGTCCCTGCGGACCTTGCGGTCCCTCAGATCCCTGCGGACCGACTGCGCCCTCCGGTCCCAGCGGCTCCTGCCCTCCGGTCCCAGCGGCTCCTGTTGTGCCTGGCACTGGAACTGACCGCGGATGAACTGGATCGTCCCCGAGCCGGACACCAGCCGGAATTGCGGTCGGAATGTGTAGGTCCCGGCGGCCAAGGCGGCCGAGCGGAAATTCACCGATCCGTTGTTCAGGAAATTTGGGCTGTCGATCGAGGATTGCATGCCGAGACTGGTCTCGACCGGCACCCCGGCTTCGATCCGCACGATCCGAAACGCCGCGGTGCTGTCGCCGCCGCCGGTGCGCGAGACGGTATAGCTCAGCACCGCGCGTACCGGCACCGTGCTGGCCGTCACCACCGTCAGGTCCATGTCCGTCAGATCGACCCAGTTGTTGTCGGTCGTGGTCTGCAGCCCTTGGGTATCACTGTCGTAATTGACGAAATCGCCGGGAATCTGCCCGGTGGGCAGACCGCCCGCAAGGTCCGACGCTGTCAGGAACGGATTGCCCGAGGTCGGCGCATTCGCGGTATCCAGCGCCGCCTTCTGCGCGGCGCTTGGCAGCGTCGGGTGTCCGTGCGCGGTGGCGGCATAGCGCCCATCCGCATCGCCGCGCGCCAGCAGGTCGTTGGCCGATGCAACACCGATCGCCCGCGTCGCAAAGCTGTCGGGCGCTGTCTGCTCGACCATTCCAACAGCTGCGGGCAAAGCTGCCAGCCCCGAAAGCGTCGCGTCAGCGTCCTGTTTGGACGCCAGATCGGCCGCCAGCCCGGCCACCGAGCTTTGCGGCTGGCTACCGGTGTGGCTGGCGCGGTCGCGCAGCGCGGCATCAGTTGCGTTTGCCGTTGCACTGCCGGCCACGCCGGCCAGCTTTGCCTTCTCGGCGTCGCTGAAGGCATTGGTATCGGCATTGGCCTCATAGCGCTCTTTGACCGCCTGGTTCAGGTTGGCGGCAGCGCCCGGATTGAATTCTGGCATGGAAACCTCACGCAGGTTGGAAGGTAAGCGGCGCGCCAAAGAACGTGATCTCGGCGCCGTCGAAGGTCAGAACGGCCGCAACCACGGGCGGACCCGCAGAGCGGGCGCGGATGATCTGCAAGAATCGGATCGCGGTCTGCATTACCAGCCAACCATGATGCCGGTCGCGGTGGTGCCAGTGGCACGGATGCGGGTCAGCTCCATCAGGTGCCAGCCGGCCAGCAGTATCGGTGTCACCAGCGTCTCGCCGCCGCGCGTGGTCACAGCCAGCGTTCCTTCGCCGGCCAGATAGACCCACTGGCTGACAAAAGTCAGGTCCTCGGTGTCAGTCGGCGTCACACGCGCCAGATGTTGCGGGCCGCCGGACGGGCCACGGGTGGTCAGTTTGAAACGGTCATTCGCCGCCATTGGATATCCCCCAAAACCATGCATCGGGCCACAATCCGGCCCCTTCGCCTTACGGAGGGGAATAGCTAACGCGCGTTAACGCTTGAAAATCGGAGCGTACGGTGGTCGTTGCGTAGGGAAGGCGCCCGTCGCCGCCCAAAACCGCAACAGGAGACTGCCATGTCCGCCATCACCCGCCTCGAGACCGGCCCGCGCATGAGCCAGGTCGTGATCCACGGCCCCACCGTCTATCTGGCAGGCCAGGTCGGCGCGCCGAAGGACAGCGTCGAGAACCAGACCAAAGCCATCCTCGACAGCATCGACCGCCTTTTGAAGGCTGCAGGCACCGACAAGACCCGCATCCTTTACGCGCAGATTTGGCTCGCCTCGATGGGTGATTTTGCCGAAATGAATAAGGTCTGGGATGCCTGGGTGCCACAAGGCCACACCCCCGCCCGCGCTGCGGGTGAGGCCAAGCTTGCGACGCCGGACTACCTGGTAGAGATCATCGTCACTGCAGCGCTGCCGTAACCCGGCTCAGCCGTCGCGCAGATATTCGACCAGCATCCGGGTCGAGCCGTCCTTGGCGTCGGCGCTCTCCTCGCCCTCGATCACCGGCAAAAGAGCGCCCGCCAGTTCCTTGCCCAGTTCGACCCCCCACTGATCGAACGAGTTGATCCCCAGGATCACGCCTTCGACAAACACCCGATGCTCATACAGCGCTACGATCTGCCCCAGCGTCCGGGGTGTCAGCTTCGGCATCAACAGCACCGTCGAGGGCCGGTTGCCCGGAAACACCCGGTGCCGCGCCTGCCGGTCCAGTTCCGCGCCGGTCAGCCCCTTGGCGGCCATGATCGTCCGCGCTTGGTCCAGACTGCGACCCCGCAAAAGCGCCTCGGACTGCGCCAGACAATTCGCCAGCAACAGCCGGTGCTGATGCGTCAGCTTTGGCTCGTGCCCCTCGCGCGCCGCGATGAATTCGCATGGCACCGGCTCGGTGCCCTGATGGATCAGCTGATAGAACGCATGCTGCCCGTTGGTCCCCGGTTCGCCCCAGACGACCGGCCCCGAGGCGACCGGCAATTCGCTGCCGTCCATCGCCACATGCTTGCCATTACTCTCCATCTCCAACTGCTGCAGATAGGCGGGCAGCCGCGCCAATCGCTGCGCGTAGGGCAGGACCGCGCGGGTGGGATAGCCGCAGACCTGCCGATGCCAGATCCCCACCAGCGCCAGCATTACCGGCATGTTTTTCCCAAAAGGTGCTGCGCGGAAATGCCCGTCCATTGCCGCTGCCCCGCCCAGAAACGCGCGGAACCGCTCGGGCCCGATGGCGATCATCAGCGACAGCCCGATCGGGCCCCACATCGAATAGCGCCCGCCGACCCAGTCCTCAAAGCCGAACACCCGCTCGGGTGGAATGCCCCATTCCGCCGTCCGCTCTGCCGCCGAGGACAGTGCTGCCATCTGCGTCGCTGGTGTGTCCACCGCCCCGGCCATCCAGTCGCGCGCGGTCGCTGCATTGGTCATGGTCTCGATAGTGGTGAAGGTCTTCGACGCGATGATGACCAGCGTCCGCGCCGGATCGAGGCCCTTCAGCGTGTCCGCGATATGCGCCCCGTCAACGTTCGAGACGAAATGACAGCGCGGGCCATCGTGATAGGGCGCCAGCGCCAGCACCGCCATCGCTGGCCCAAGGTCGGACCCACCGATGCCGATATTCACCACATCGGTGAACGCCCCATCCTGCCCCGCGAAATCGCCGCCGCGCACCGCCGCCGCAAAACCCTCCATCCGGGCCAGGGTCTCGCGCACCCCCGGCATGACATCCACGCCGTCCACCGCCACGCTGCCGTCGAGATCCCTCAGCGCCGTGTGCAGCACCGCGCGATCCTCGGTCTCATTGATCCGTTCGCCCGAAAACATCGCCTCGCGGCGATCCGCCACGCCCTTGTCCTTGGCCAGCGACAGCAACAGCGCCTTAGTCTCGTCGTCGATATTGGTCTTGGAATAATCGAACAGCAAGCCATCCGCCCGGACCGAAAACCCATCCGTCCGCGCCGCGCCGAACAACCCAAGGATCGCCCGATCCCTGACTGCCGCCTGCCGGTCCGCCAGCTTGCCCCAGATATCCATATCTACTCCGCCCAATGAACGATCGCATTCGCCAGAACCGCGCGCACCGGCGCCTCTTCCGGCGGCAGTTGCCGCGCCCGTTCCAGCGCCGCGCGCTTTTCCGCCCCGGTGATCAGGATATGCGTGCTCATCGCGCCCTGCAGTACCTGCGCCGTCAACGTCACCCGAGGCTCATCCGCGCCCGCGGCACGCATCGCCATCAAGAGCGGCGCGTCGGGATCAAGCGCATCGGCCAGCCGGTCCGCGCCGGGAAACAGCGACGCCGTGTGCATGTCCGCACCCATCCCCAAAAGCAGAACCGAGATCGGCAGATGCGGTGCCAGCCCCTCGGCCAAGGCATCCAGCGCGTCCTCGGGACACTCTACCCCTGGCGCATAAAGTGGCACCAAAGGCGCCCCGGCAGCCTTGTCCACCAACAGCCGCTCGCGCAGCAGTCGGGTGTTCGAGCGCGAACTGTCCTCGGGCACCCAACGCTCGTCATTCAGCAGTACCGCAATCCGTGGCCAATCCAGATCGAGACCCGACAGAATGTCGAAAATCGGCCCCGGCGTGGTGCCGCCGGGCACGCAGAACGTCGCGCGCTCATGCGTCATCAGACAGGATTTCAACTCGCCCGACAGCTTGTCGGCAAGGTTCATCATCATTAGTTCGCGGTCGGGATATTCAACGAACTCCATCGCCCATCCTCCGGCTTCAAGCCTTGATCTCGCGCCACCGGCGCCCATCGCGGTACATCAGAATCTGCGCCTCTTCCGGCCCGGCGCTGCCCTGCTCATATTCGAACGGTCGGTCGCTGCGCTGCTCCCATCCGGCGATCACCGGATCGGTCCAGGCCCAGGCCGCTTCAACCTCGTCGCCGCGCATGAACAGCGTCTGGTTGCCGCGGATCACATCCATGATCAGCCGCTCATAAGCATCGGGAATATCAGCACCATCCGGCCCCAATGCCTCGGCAAAAGACATGTCCAGTGGCACCTCGACCAAACGCATTCCGCCTGGCCCAGGTTCCTTGATCGTCACCCGCAGCGTCATCCCCTCGTTCGGCTGTAACTTGATCGCCAGCACATTGCCGCGACGCCCCTCCTGCGGACCAAAGATCGAATGTGGCGGGTCCTTGAAGACAACAGCTATCTCGGACGCGCGCGTCTTCAGCCGCTTGCCGGTGCGCAGGTAAAAGGGCGTGCCTTTCCAGCGCCAGTTCGACACATGCAGCCGCATCGCAATAAAGCTTTCAGTCAGACTGTCGGGGTCTTCGGCATCCTCGCGATAGCCCGCCTCCTTGCCCTTCGCCAGATACTGACCACGCACCAGTTCCTCGGGCTCCAGCGCATCCAGCGCACGGATCACCTTCAACTTCTCGTCGCGTACCGCGTCGGGGTCGAAATGCGACGGCGGCTCCATCGCGATCAGGCACAAAAGCTGCATCATGTGGTTCTGGACCATATCGCGGATCGCACCCGACCGGTCGTAATAGGCCCCCCGCCCGCCAACGCCCACGGTTTCGGCCACGGTGATCTGGATGTGATCGACGTATTGCGCGTTCCACAAAGGCTCGAACAGCATGTTGCCAAAGCGCACGGCCATCAGGTTCTGCACCGTCTCCTTGCCCAGATAATGGTCGATCCGGTAAATCTGACTTTCGTCGAAATGCGCAGCCAGCGTGGCGTTCAGCGCCTTCGCACTTTGCAGATCGCGCCCGAAGGGTTTTTCGACCACGATGCGGCAGGTCTCGCAGGCGATGCCTTTTTCGTGCAGACGCTCGGCAATCGGGCCGAACAGGGACGGTGCGACCGAGAAATAGAACGCCTGCGTCACATCCTTGCGCGTGGCCTTCTTCAACGCCGCCCAGCCGCTGTCGCCGGTGGCATCAATGGCGACATAACTGAGGCGTCCCAAGAACTTCTTGATCGCGTCCTTGTCCTGTTTCGATTTGGCCACGAACTCGCCGATCGCATCGCCGATCATCTTGCGATAGCCCGCATCGGTCATCTCGGACCGCGCCGCGCCGATGATCCGCGCGTCCTCGGGCATTTGCCCCGCCAGAAACCGCCGATACAACCCGGGCAGGATCTTGCGCCGGGCCAGATCGCCGGTGCCGCCAAATATCACAAGGTCGAACGGATGGACTGGAATGACGCGAGAAACCATCGAAAACCCTCTTGCGGCAAAATCTGCGTTAGCGCTAACGCGAGCCTTCTACCTCACGTCAAGCTGGCAGTCTAGCACCGCCCTCAATTGTCACAACCGCAGCGGCGCAATCGCCTCAAACCATCACGCACAACAATTCGAACATGATCGAAACGGCAAGCCACGAGGTCGTGCCCAAGGGATCGAACGGCGGCGAAACCTCAACCAGATCGGCACCCGCGATCCTGACGCCTTGCAACCCGCGCACGACCTCCAGCGCCTGAAACGCATTCGGGCCGCCCACCTCGGGCGTGCCAGTGCCCGGTGCAAAGGCCGGATCGACAAAGTCGATATCGTAACTCACATAGGTGTCACCTGACCCGGCGATCTCGCGCGCCTCGGCCATCACATCGGCCACACCGCGCCCGAACAGTTCTTCAATCCGCACGATTCGGATGCCATGCGCCTTGGCAAAGTCGATGTCCTTGTTGTCATAGGCGGTTCCCCGGATGCCAATCTGGATCATCCGTTTCGGGTCCAGCAGCCCCTCTTCCACCGCCACCCGGAACGGATTGCCATGGCTCAGCGCCTTGCCGCCGAAATACACCGGAAAAAGATCGGTATGGCTGTCGAAATGGATCAGCCCCAACGGCGCCGCGCGCGCCAGCCCACGCAGCACCGGCAAGGTGCAAAGGTGATCGCCGCCGGCCACAAGCGGCCGCGTGCCGCGCGCCTTCAGCCGGGTGAAATAGCCCTCGAACCGGGCCAGCGTATCGTTCGCATCCACCGGATT
>JBBKVJ010000088.1:0-2665 GCA_037968375.1 Paracoccaceae bacterium
GACGCTTATCATCAGAATTACTATCGCAGCGACGAACGCCTCGCGGTCACATCCGTCGGGATCGCGGTGCCGAAATCGGTCGCCTATGCCCGGTATCGCGAAGGCTGTGGCCGTGACGCGCGGGTCAGCCAGCTTTGGGGCTCAGACGCACCCTTCGCGCGTCACTAGGGGGCAAACGCCTCCACTTCGACCAGCGTCGGGATCGCATCCGCAGCGCCCCGACGCGTTACCTTGATCGCGCCCGCCCGCATGGCCCGCGCGATCACATCCTCCATCGGCATCCCGGCATCTAGGCCGGCTAGAACATAGCCGGTAAAGGTGTCCCCCGCGCCGGTCGTGTCTACGGCAGAGACCTTCACCGCTGCAAAGCTCTGCACCCGGCCAGTCCTGTTGTCGTGCCAACGCGCGCCATCAGCGCCCAGCGTCACGATCACGTCTGACACTGGCAACTCCCCAGCGGCCTTTCCCGTCGCCTCCTGCAATTGCGCCGCCTCAACCGCATTCAGGATCAGCAGATCAAGATCGGGCAGCACAGCAGCCACCGCCGCCGCATCGAATGGCGCTGCCGCATAGGCAACCTTCAACCCGCGCGCCCGCGCCATTGCGACAGTCTCGCGCTGCGCATTTGTTTCGTTCTGGGTTACGAACCACTGCCCCGGAACAGCCTGTTCCAAGGCCGCCTTAATATGACCTTCCGGCACTGCGCGATTGGCGCCAGGATAGAGAACAATCGTGTTCTCTCCATCCGCCGCAACAATAATCAGCGCATGCCCCGTCGCCTCAGTTATCTGCGTTATGTGTTGTGTATTAACGCCGTAACCCTGCAGGCGGTCGACCGTCCATCCACCCTCTGGCCCGATTGCCCCGATGTGCCGCACATCGGCACCGGCCCTTGCGCAGGCCACGGACATGTTTGCGCCCTTGCCGCCGAGGCCGTGGCTCAGCCCTGTTGCTGCGAGCGTCTCTCCTGGCCCCGGAATATGCGGCACGGGGTAGACGTGATCGACGTTGATCGAACCAAGGTTCCAGATGGTCATGTCTCTAATCTCTGTTTGTTATGGCAAAGGTTGCGGCCCCGGCGGAGACACAAGCCTCCGCCACACACCGAACTCTCAACCGACGTTGCAGGCCGCCACGATCGCCATGTTCAGGATGTCGTTCGCCGTTGATACAGAGGAGCAGATCTGGATCGGGCGATCCACACCGCTCAGGATCGGGCCTATGACTGTTGCGCCTGCCATCTCCTGCAGCAACTTGATGGAGATCGAGGCCGAATGTCGTGCCGGAACAACAAGCACATTTGCGGGGCCTGTCAGGCGACAGAATGGGTAGTTTTCCATACTCCGCATGTTCAGCGCCACATCGACGGCCATCTCGCCCTCATACTCGAAATCGACACCTCGCCGGTCAAGCACCCGGGCCGCCTCGTGCATCTTGGTCGCACGTTCCGACACCGGATAGCCGAAGGTCGAGAATGAGACGAAAGCAACGCGTGGCGTCAGGCCGAGGTGCTGCGCGACAGCCGCGCCCCGTTCTGCGATGTCGGCAAGGTCCGTCTCGTCCGGCCATTCGTGAACCAATGTATCGGCGACCAGAACGATACGGCCCTTGTGCATTACGACGGACACGCCGACCGCGCCGTCATGCGGGCCCGCGTCAAAGACGTGATTGATGAGTTCGAGGATATGCGCCGATTTGCGCGTGGCCCCCGTGACCATGCCATCGCCATGCCCGTGCCGCAGCATCAGCGCGGCAAAGACGTGACGGTCCCGCGCCGCGAGGCGATGGATATCCAGTCCGTCAAAGCCCTTGCGCTGCAGGCGGTTGTAAAGAAACGCCTTGTAGGTTTCGAGGTGTTCGGTGTTTGCCGCGTTCACCACCGTCAGCTCTGACACAGCGTCGGCCATCCCCTCGGCCTCGAGCTTTTCGCGTACGTCCGTTTCACGACCGACCACGATTGCCTTGCCAAGACCCGCACGCTGGTAGGACACCGCAGCCCGCAAGACGCGCGGATCGTCGCCTTCGGCAAAGATGATCGTCGACTGCGCAGCCCTCGCCCGAGCGTTGATGCCGCGCAACACGCTTGCCGTCGGGTCCATGCGGACCTTGAGCGTCTGTTCGTAACCTTCCATGTCGATGATCGGTCGCCGGGCGACGCCGGTGTCCATCCCGGCCTTGGCCACGGCGGGCGGGATGCGCCAGATCAGCCGGGGGTCAAACGGCGTCGGGATGATGTAGTCGCGCCCGAATGCCAGCTTTTTGCCATAGGCCAGTGCGACTTCGTCAGGCACATCCTCGCGCGCCAGAGCAGCAAGGGCCTCTGCGCAGGCGATCTTCATCTCGTCATTGATCGCCCGCGCGTGGATATCAAGGGCACCGCGAAACAGGTAGGGAAAGCCGAGGACGTTGTTCACCTGATTGGGGTAGTCGGACCGGCCTGTGGCGACGATGGCGTCGGGCCGGACGGCGTGAGCCTCTTCCGGCGTAATCTCCGGGTCTGGATTCGCCATTGCGAAGATCACCGGGTTCGGTGCCATCGCGGCCACCATGTCCTGCGTGACCGCACCTTTTGCGCTGACGCCCAGGAACACGTCTGCGCCGACCATCGCCTCTGCCAGGGTCCGGGTGTCCGTCCGCGCCGCGTGGGCGGATTTCCACTGGTTCA
>JBBKVJ010000089.1:0-4325 GCA_037968375.1 Paracoccaceae bacterium
CCGCTGCCCTGCGCGAGGCGGTGGGCCGCGATGCGCCGATCTTCATCGACCAAGAGGGCGGCCGCGTCGCACGTCTGGGTCCGCCCCATTGGCGGGACTGGCTGCCGCCCTTCGTGCAGATCGCCCGCGCCAACCTGTCCGGCGCGCGCGTCATGAGCCTGCGCTACCGGCTGATCGCGGACGAGTTGCGGGCCGTCGGGATTGACGGCAACTGCGCGCCGATGGCCGATATCGCCGAGCGCAACACGCATTCGTTTCTGCACGACCGCTGCTATGGCACCGATCCCGTGACGGTCGCCGAAGCGGGCAGGGCGGTTGCCGATGCGCTGTTGGCGGGCGGCGTGCTGCCGGTTCTCAAGCACATTCCCGGCCATGGCCGCGCGACGCAGGACAGCCACCACGATCTGCCGCATGTCGACACCACGCGTGCCGATCTGGCGGCATGGGATTTTGCCCCCTTCAAGGCGCTCGCCGACCTGCCGCTGGCGATGACCGCGCATGTTGTCTACCGCGCCATCGATCTTGCCGCGCCCGCCACGCTTAGCCGCGCCTGCATCCGCGCAATCCGCGAGGATATCGGGTTTGCAGGCCTGTTGATGACCGACGATATTTCGATGAAGGCGCTGTCCGGTACTCTGGCGCAGCTTTCTTCGGCGTCGATCGCGGCGGGCTGCGACGTGGTATTGCACTGCAATGGCAAGCCTGACGAGATGGACGAGGTCGTCGCCGCCTCGGGCCGTCTGGGCCCGCTGTCCACCGCCCGCGCCGAAGCGGCGCTGGCCTGCCGCCGCCCGCCCGAACCCATTGACATCGCCGCCCTAGAAGCCGAGCTTGACGCGCTTCTGGCGAGACCGGTGCATGGCTGAAGAACCTTGGGACAACACTGACACGGATGTGTCCGCCCGGCTGGCCGCCGAGGCGCTGATCGTCGATGTCGACGGGTTTGAGGGGCCTCTTGATCTGCTTTTGACGCTGTCGCGCACGCAAAAGGTCGACCTGCGCCGGATCTCGATCCTGCATCTGGCCGAGCAATATCTGCTGTTCGTCGAACAGGCCCGGGTCCTGCGCATCGAACTGGCCGCCGACTATCTGGTCATGGCGGCCTGGCTCGCCTTCCTCAAATCCCGGCTTCTGCTGCCGCCTGACCCCTCCGAAGCAGGCCCCTCGGGCGAGGAGCTGGCCGCCCATCTGGCGTTCCAGCTGGAACGGCTTGAGGCGATGCGCGAGGCCGCCGCCCGCCTGATGGGCCGCGACCAGAAGGGCCGCGATTTCTTTGCGCGCGGTATCCCCGAGGATGTCACCCGGGTGCGCGAGATCAAATATACTGCCTCGCTTCTAGACCTGATGCAGGCCTATTCGCGGATCCGCACCCATGACGAGTTTCGCCCCTATGCATTCGACCGCTCCAACGTCTTCACCATGGAACAGGCGCTGGACCGGATGCGTGGGCTGATCGGTTTCGCGGGTGAATGGGCAGCGCTGGAAACTTTTCTGCCCGACGGCTGGCACGCCGACCCGATGCGCCGCCGCTCGGCCACCGCCTCGACCTTTGCCGCCTCGCTCGAGCTTGCCAAAGAGGGCCGCGTCGAACTACGGCAGGCCGAAACCTTTGCACCGATCCAGGTAAGACGAAAACCGCAATGACCGAACCCGTCACCGAAAAGGACCCGACCCTCTTTGCAGCCCCGCCGCTGGCCGAGCAGGAACGCATGGTCGAGGCGATCCTCTTCGCCACGGCGGAACCGGTGACGGTGGCCGATCTGGAGGCACGGATGCCACACGGGGCGGACGCCACCGAGGCGCTGCAACAGTTGAAAAAGCGCTACGAGGGGCGCGGCGTGCGGGTGGCCAAGGTCGGCGACGCCTGGGCGATAAGGACCGCGCCCGACCTCGGATTTCTGATGCAAAAGGAAACCGTCGAGACCCGCAAGCTTAGCCGTGCCGCCATCGAGACACTGGCGATAATCGCCTATCACCAGCCCGCCACCCGCGCCGAGATCGAGGAAATTCGCGGCGTCTCGGTCAGCCGGGGAACTGTCGATCTGCTGCTCGAACAGGGCTGGATCCGATTTGGCCGACGGAAAATGACACCTGGCCGCCCGGTGACCTATGTCGTCACGCAGGATTTCCTTGATCACTTCGGTCTGGAAAGTGCGCGTGACCTGCCGGGGCTGAAGGAGTTGCGCGCCGCGGGCCTGTTGGACAACCGTCCGCCGCCCGGTGCTGAAAGCCTTTCCGACGACGACGACGACGGAAGCATCAACCAGAGCGAGCTGTTCGAGGATTGACCGGCATGCGGAAAGACCGATGAACTTCAATCAGATCATGCGCTACGCCCGGATGCTGGGGCTGCACAAAGACCTCGGTCGAAGTATCGACGTCGGCGTCAAGAAGGTCGTATCGCGCGGCAACGCGGATGCCGACATGACGCCGGAAGAGCGTGAGCAGACCAAGCACGCGCGAGAAATGGCCAAGCGCGCGCAAAAGCTTGGCCCGTATCGGGCGGCGTGCAGGTCGGATGTAGCCGCACTGACCCGCTTTAGTAGCTGCGGATCAGCCCGACCAGACGGCCCTGCACCTTGACCTGATCGGCGCGCAGCATCCGCGTCTCGAAGGCCGGATTGGCGGCTTCGAGCGCGATCATGTCGCCCCGGCGCCGGAACCGCTTCAGCGTTGCCTCATGGCCCTCTACCAGCGCCACAACGATATCGCCGTTCTCCGCCGTGGATTGCTCGCGGATCACCACTACGTCGCCATCGTTGATACCCGCGTCGATCATCGAATCGCCGCGCACTTCCAGCGCATAATGCTGCCCCGAACCGGCCAGCATTGAGCCCGGCACCGCGACGTGGTGCGAAACCTCGCTGATCGCCTCGATCGGCGTGCCTGCCGCGATCCGGCCCATGACCGGCAGCTCTATCGCATCGACCGTTGCCACAGGCATCGCCCGTGCCGGGCGTTCCGGTCGGTCGCCGTCGATGACGCGGGGCGAGAACCCGGGCCGTTCCATCGCCTCGGGCAGCTTGACGATTTCGATCGCCCGGGCGCGGTGCGCCAGACGGCGGATAAAGCCACGTTCCTCCAGCGCCGTGATCAGCCGGTGGATACCGGATTTCGAGCGAAGGTCCAAAGCGTCCTTCATTTCGTCGAAAGACGGCGGAACACCATCGCGCTGCACACGTCTGTGAATGAAATCAAGTAGATCGAGTTGCTTTCGGGTCAGCATCGGCCCCTCCACTACGCACCGTTGTTCACGAACGTTCTACCCACGTTCCCGTTTTGTGTCAACGATGTCGCTCAGATCGGCAGATAGCGCACCGTTTCGCCTGCCTTGCGTGGCGGATCGGCCACGGCCCGGATCAGAAGTGCGTTCGCCTGCGACAGAACCGTCAAGAGCGCGCTGTCCTGGCGGTCGAAAGCGGTGATCGTACCGTCGTCGATCCGCGCCCGCATGTAATGCGCACGCGCGCCGTTGCCCCCCAGATCGGCGCCGAGGGTTGCCATGCGCGGCTCTGGCAGCGGGTCCGGCAGGCCCTGCATCGCGCGCACCATCGGCACCAGAAACAAATATCCGCAGACCAGCGCCGACACCGGATTGCCGGGCAGGCCCAACATCGCGGCGCGGCCCAACTGCCCTGACATCAATGGCTTTCCCGGCCGCATCGCCACCTTGTGAAACGCCATCTTTATGCCGAGGCTTTTGGCGACGTCTGCCACAAGATCATGCTCGCCGACCGAGGCACCGCCGATGGTCACGATCAGATCGGCACCTTGCGCCAACGCAAAACAGGCCTTCAGCGACGCCTCGGTGTCGCGCGCGATGGGCAGCATCCGGGCGCGCCCACCCTCGACCTCGACCATCGCCTTCAGGCCAAATAGGTTCGAGGCGACGATCTGATCCTCGCTCGGCACCTCACCGGGCATCACCAACTCGTCCCCGGTGCCGATGATCGCCACTTCCGGACGACGAAAGACCGTCAGCCGGGGCACATTCATCGCCGCCAGCAGCGACACCTCGGCAGACCCGAGGCGACGCGGCGCCGAAAGACACGCGCCTTCGGTGAAATCGCCACCTGCCGGGCGCACGTTGCGACCATCACCCAGCGCCGCCAGGACGGTGATCCGATCACCCTCGCGGCGCACATCCTCCTGAATCACCACATGATCGGCGCCCTGCGGCAGTGGCGCACCGGTGAAGATACGCACCGCCTGGTCTGGACCGACCGCACCCTGATACCGGCGTCCGGCGGCAGATGCGCCGATCACGTCATAGCGCGCGCCCGCTGTCAGCCCGTCGGCCCGAACCGCATAGCCATCCATCGCCG
>JBBKVJ010000090.1:0-10684 GCA_037968375.1 Paracoccaceae bacterium
GGGACCGGCGAAGGCGGGCAGCGTCTCGCCGGTCAGCAGGGATCGGTCGATCTCGCTGGTGCCGGTCTCGACCGTGCCATCGGCAGGCACCCGCGCGCCGGGCAGCACCCGGATCATATCGCATGCGCGTAATTCGGCCACCGGCACCACATGCGCGCCTGTGCCATCGATGCGCAACGCGCGCGGCACCTCAAGCGCTGCCAGTTCCCGCGCCGCAGACCGCGCGGCGGCCCGCGAACGGTGATCCAGATAGCGCCCGGTCAACAGAAAAAAGCACAGCATCACGACGGCATCGAAATAGGCATGCTGCCCGGACTGCACCGTCTCAAGCACCGACACCGCCGAGGCGAGGATCAGCGCCAGCGAGATCGGCACATCCATGTTGGCGCGGAAATGGCGCAAGGCCCCCCAGGCCGAGCGAAAGAACGGCTGGCCCGAAAATGCCACCGCAGGCAGTGCAATGGCGCCCGATATCCAGTGGAACAGATCGCGCGTCGCAGCCTCGGCGCCCGACCAGACCGCGACCGACAACAGCATCACGTTCATCATCGCGAACCCCGCGACGGCCAGCCGCATCAACAGATCGCGGCCTGCGGCATCGGTCTCGGTCGCCGACAACATGCCTGCGTCCAGCTCGTGCGCCTCGTACCCAAGCCGTTCAATATGAGGGATCAGGTCGGCGGCGGTCAGATCGGTTGCAGCCTCGACGCTGATACGCCTCAGTGTCAGGTTCACCCGTGCCGAACGCACGCCGGGGACTCGTTCCAGCCCGCTCTCCAGCACCGAGATACAGGCCCCGCAATGCGCGCCGGGCACCGACAGAAGCAGCCGCGCCGGTTCAGCCGCACGCGCCGCAATCGCAAACTCCCGGGCGGCAGGGGCTGCGGTGCAGGCCGGGCAAGCGGAGATATCGGTCATTCGCGCACCGACACCGAAACGCGTTGGCGGAACGGCGTGCCATCCTTGGCAAGGGCCGCGATATGCAGCACCCATTGCCCGCGCGTCAGCGGCACATCCGCCTCGAATGTAGCGGGCGCGGTACGGGTGAAGGCCGGTGTGAGGTCATCGACGGTGCTGGTGGCGCGACCCAGCACCGCGTTTAGCGATGCCACCTCGGCGGGCGTGCCATCGGGGCCGATGATCGCAACCGTCAGCCGTCCGCCGGTCAGCCGTGTTTCCGCCACCCAGCCCAGTGCCGATTGCGCCTGCCGCTCGGCTTCGAAGCTCTGGCTTGCGACATAGCCGTTGCGGACCTCGATCCCCGGAAATGTCGCCACCGCCTGCCAGGCCATGATCAGATTCACGCCGATGATGACCGCGAAGGCCGACACCGTGATCGCCAGGACATGTCGCCCCGTCAGTTCGCGCTGCATCATTGGCCCTTTCCGTTGAAGACCGTCGCCCGCGAGGAACGGTCGGTATTCGACAGGTCCTCGACCCATAGTTTCAGATCGCTACGATGCGCCAAAGCCGCCTCCGATCCCGCCGGTGCTATCACATAGACCCGCTGCAGCAGCATCTCGTTCGCGGCCACATCGACGGCCAGATCGCTGCTGCCCTCAATCTCGATCCGCAGATCTGCATCCGAGGTCAGCGACAACTGAAAGCGCCGGTCTTCGAGGTTCATGTTGCGCAGTCGCACGTCATAGGTGTTGCGGATCGAGCCGTCTGACAGGGTCACAAACGTGGGATTGCGCACCGGTGCCACGGTCATGTCGATTTCCTGACGCAGGAAAAGCGCGGCAATCAAGGCGATGCCGATACCGGCGTAGAGGGCTGTGTATAGCATGGTGCGCGGCCGGAAGACATGCATCCAGGTGCTGCGCGGCGGCTGGCCTGCACGCTCCTGCGGCTCGTCAGAAAGTGCCAGGTAATCGATCAGCCCGCGCGGTTTGCCGATCTTGTCCATCACATCGTCGCAGGCATCGATGCACAGCGCGCAGGTAATGCAGGCCATCTGCTGACCGTCGCGGATGTCGATGTCCATCGGGCAGACGTTGACGCAAGCCATGCAATCGATGCAATCGCCCAGTTGCTCGGCGCCCTCGGCCTTACGATGCTTGCCGCGCGGCTCACCGCGCCAGTCGCGATAGGCCACCGTCAGGGTCTCGGTATCCATCATCGCGGCCTGAATGCGCGGCCAGGGGCAGGCGTAGATGCAAATCTGCTCGCGGAAGAAACCCCCGAAAAGGAACGTCGTCGCAGTCAGAACTGCGATGGTCGTGTAGGCGACGGGGTGCGCGTTCAGGGTGACGAGGTTCACCAGCAGCGTCGGCGCATAGGTGAAGTAGAACACCCACGCACCGCCGGTGGCCAGCGCGATCAGCAGCCAGATCGTCCATTTGCTGAGCCGCAGGCGCCATTTGCGGGCATCCCATCTGGCGTTCCAAAGCCGCACCCGGGCGTTGCGATCACCCTCGATCCAGCGTTCGACCAGAATGAAAAGGTCGGTCCAGACGGTCTGCGGGCAGGCATATCCGCACCAGACCCGGCCCAGTGCCGAGGTGAACAGGAACAGGCCAAGACCCGCCATAATCAAAAGGCCCGCGACGAAGTAAAACTCGTGCGGCCAGATTTCGATCATGAAGAAGAAAAAGCGCCGGTGGGCGAGATCGACCAGAACCGCCTGATCGGGCAAGGCCGGTCCCCGGTCCCATCTGATCCAGGGCGTGAGGTAGTAAATGCCCAGCGTCACCCCCATGATCCACCATTTCAGCGTGCGGAACGGGCCGCTGACGCGGCGTGGAAACACGGGCTCGCGCGCCGCATAAAGCGGGGGAGGTGTATGGGCCTCGGACAAGGTGGGCTCCGGATCACTGTTCGCCCAGCCATTCTGACCCTGGTTGCGCGGTCCGGCTTTGACCCAGATCAATCTCCGTGCAATCCTTGGGTCCGGGAGGCATGCTGCAATGGAAAAGGCGATTGAGCGCGAACGCTCGGGCTTTAGTGCCGCCGAAATCGGCGCCATCGCACATCTCTATAGGGGCGAGGTCTACCGCTCGACGATCTGGCGGACGCGGCTGGACACCACGACGAACTGGGCCGTGGTGACGCTGGGTATCGCCCTGTCGATTGCGTTCTCATCGCCCGAGGCGTCACCTCTGCCGCTGGTGCTGGTCGGTGTGCTGATCATCTTTTTTCTGATGCTCGAAGCGCGACGCTACCGCTATTTCAACGTCTGGCGCGCGCGGGCGCGGTGGATCGAAACCCATTTCTATGCGCCGATGCTGCATGACGGCGATCTGCATATGGAGGAGGGTTGGCAAAAGACGCTGGCCGATGACTATTGGAAACCGAACTATCATATTTCGCTTTTCGCCGCGCTGGGTCGGCGGGTGCGGCGGAATTACCTGTGGATACTCCTGATCCAGACGCTGGCCTATGTCGGCAAGCTGGCGGTGCACCCAAGCCCGGTGCCGTCGCTTGCCGAATTCACACGCCGCGCCGATGTCGGGCCGGTGCCGGGCTGGGTCATGCTGGGTCTTGGTGCGCTTTACTGCCTGACCTACGGCGGCATCTCGATCTGGAGCTACCGGTCCGACCAGAAGCGAACCCGCCAGAAGGGCAGCGATATGGGGTGAGGTGGGGAATTCTTGAGGGAGGAATTTTTCCGATCCCGCTGAGGATAAACGACACCGACCCCCTGGAAACGCGCGAACAGGATCGGGGGCCGGTGCCGCTCTGCCTGCGGCCCGAAGGCCACCGGTAGCCGTTCAACTCACTCCAGCGTCTCGCCACCGCCCAGACCGTGGACATAGGTCGCGACCGCCCTGATCTCGGCCTCGGACAGACGCGTCGTCCAGGCGGGCATGACACCGTTTCGGGCGTTCAGAACCTGCCGGGTCAATGCCTCGATACTATTGCCATACAGCCAGATCGCGTCGGTCAGGTTCGGTGCACCCAGATCGCGCAGGCCGGTGCCGTCATCGCCGTGGCATGAGGCGCAATTGTCGGCAAACACCGCCGCACCCGCCGATGCCAGAGCCGCATCTGCCTCCTGCCCGGAGATCACCTGCACATGTGCCACCACCTGAGCGACCTCGTCGTCGCCCAGAATCTCTGCAAAGTCGGGCATCTCGGAATAGCGCGCATCGGGGTCTTCGGTGTTGCGGATGCCGTGGCGGATCGTGGTATGGATCGCCTCGATATCGCCGCCCCAAAGCCAGTCGTCGTCCAGAAGGTTGGGATAGCCCGACGCCTGCACGCCCGCAGCACCCGAGCCGTGGCACTGCGAGCACCAGCTGCGGAACACCGCCGCCCCGGCGTTGACCGCGAATTGCTGCAACTCGGCATCGGCAGAGATGCCGGTCAGTTCGGCGCCGATAAGCCGCGCTTCGATGCCGGCCTTCGCAGCATCGACACGGGCGATCTCTGCGGCCACCTCGGCGCGGGTGGAATAGCCCAACAGGCCGGGCGTCGCCTGACTGATCAACGGCCAGGCCGGATAAGCGATGGCATAGCCGACGGCCCAGATGATCGTCAGGTACAGGGTCCAGAGCCACCAGCGCGGCAGCGGGTTGTTGAACTCTTCAATCCCGTCCCAGGAATGGCCGGTGGTTTCGGGATCGCCCGGCAGATGCTGGCTGGGGCCGGTGCCTTTTTCTGCGCTCATCGCGGCGTCTCCTTGTCGTCCATCGTGGCCGGGCGGTCTTCGTTCCGGAACGGGATATTTGCGATGTCGCGGTGCTTTGCCGAACTACCCGGGCGGAAGGCCCAGAGGATCACCCCGATAAAGAACAAGAACAGCAGCAAAAGTGCCCAACTGTCGGCCAGCTGTCGCAGGAACGAATAGGCTTCCATCCCGCTCTCCTAACGGTTCGCGACGGCTTCGAAGGTGGAGAAATCCACCAGCGTGCCGAGCATCTGAAGATAGGCGATCAGTGCATCCATTTCGGACACGCCGGGTCGGCCGTCGAAACTGCGCACCTGCGCGCCCGGGTAGCGGTCGACAAGATCGCCAGCGTCGCCGAACGGATCGACCTGTGCGCGGAAATCCGTCGCGGCCGCCTCGATCATTTCGTCGCTATAGGGGACGCCCATGATCGCATGGGTTGCCATCAGTTCGCCGACGTGTTCCGCCTCGATCCTTGTGTTGGCCAGAAAGCCGTATTTCGGCATCACGCTTTCGGGCACCACCGATTGCGGATCGGTCAGGTGATCGACATGCCATTCATCGGAATAGCGGCCACCGACGCGGGCCAGGTCGGGCCCGGTGCGTTTCGACCCCCATTGAAACGGGCGGTCGTACATCGATTCGGCGGCCAGCGAGTAATGGCCGTAGCGTTCGACCTCGTCGCGCATCGGGCGGATCATCTGGCTGTGGCAGGTATAGCAGCCCTCGCGCACGTAGATCTCGCGCCCGGTCAGCTCCAAAGGCGAATAGGGGCGCACGCCGTCGACCTTTTCGATGGTGTTTTCCAGATAGAACAGCGGCACAATCTGCACGAGGCCGCCGATGGCAACCACCAGAAAGGCGAGGACCAGCAGCAGTGTTGCGTTGCGCTCGACGGCGCCGTGCCGGTCAAGGAAGGTGCGCCGCTTCGGGCGGTCTCCGGTGCCGGTGGCCGAAGCAGGCATCGGCGGTTTCTTGTCGGTGCTCATGGCTTGGAGACTCCTATTCTGCCGGTGCCGCGACGGGCATGCGTTCCGGCACGGCCCGCACGGTCATCCAGAGATTCCAGCACATGATCAGGGCTCCGTTCAGGAACAGAACCCCACCCAGCGCGCGCACCACATACATCGGATATTTCGCGGCCACGGTGTCGGCGAAGGCGTTCACCAGGAACCCGTTGGCATCGACCTCGCGCCACATCAGGCCTTCCATGATGCCCGAGACCCACATCGCGGAGGCGTAGAGAACGATGCCGATGGTGGCGAGCCAGAAGTGCCAGTTGACCAGGCTGAGCGAATAAAGCCGCTCGCGCTTCCACAGCCTCGGGGTCAGAAAATAAAGCATCGAGAAAGTGATCATGCCGTTCCAGCCCAGCGCCCCGGAATGCACATGGCCGATGGTCCAGTCGGTGTAATGCGACAGCGAGTTCACCGCGCGGATCGACATCATCGGACCTTCGAACGTGCTCATCCCGTAGAACCCGATCGAGACCACCATCATCCGAATGATCGGGTCTGTGCGCAGCTTGTCCCAGGCCCCCGACAGTGTCATCAGCCCGTTGATCATGCCGCCCCAGCTGGGCATCCACAGGACGATCGAGAACACCATACCCAGCGTCGAGGCCCAGTCGGGCAGTGCGGTGTAATGCAGGTGGTGCGGACCGGCCCAGATATAGAGAAAGATCAGTGCCCAGAAGTGGATGATGGAAAGCTTGTAGGAATAGACCGGGCGTTCGGCCTGTTTCGGCACGAAATAGTACATCATGCCCAGAAACCCGGCAGTCAGGAAAAAGCCGACCGCATTGTGGCCATACCACCACTGCACCATGGCACCCTGCACGCCGCCAAAGACCTCGACCGAGCGCGAGCCGAAGATCGATACCGGGATTACCAGGTTGTTGATCACGTGCAGCATCGCCACGGTGACGATGAACGACAGCAAGAACCAGTTCGCCACATAGATATGCGGCTCTTTCCGGCGGATCAGCGTGCCGAGGAAAACCGCAAGGAAGGCGATCCAGACCACTGTCAGCCAGAGGTCGGTCAGCCATTCCGGCTCGGCGTATTCCTTCGATTGCGTGGCGCCCAGCAGATAGCCGGTGGCCGCCATCACGATGAACAGCTGATAGCCCCAGAACACGAACCAGGCCAGATTGCCGCCCCAAAGCCGCGCTGCCGAGGTGCGTTGGACAATGTAGAAGCTCGCGCAGATCAGGGCGTTGCCGCCAAAGGCAAAGATCACCGCCGAGGTGTGCAGCGGCCGCAGCCGTCCGAAATTGGTGTAACCCTGCGCCCATTCGATGTTCAGCACCGGAAAGGCCAGCTGAAACGCGATGATGACGCCAACCAGAAACCCCACGACCCCCCAAAGCGAGGTCGCGATGACACCGGCGCGCACCGGGCCGTCCATGTAGCCAGTGTCGGGCGTGGCCACAGGCTCGCCGGTCCGGCGCACGGTCCAGAGGAACAGGCCGCCCGCCACCAGCATGATGATGACGGCATGAACCTGATAGGCGAGGTCGCGCGCATAGTTGGCGGCTATTGCGGCACAAAGGGCCACCACGCCCAGCGCGGCGATCTTCACGAAATCCCACATCTGCAAACAAGCTCCCGTTCCTGTCCCGTCCGGCCAATCTGCCGGTCGTTGCGCTTTCCTCGGACGGTTATGCAGTGCGTGGCCGGGGCGAACCTTGATCCATGTCAATGGCAACGGGTCGGTTTGTGAACCATGGTGGCGGCAGCATCCGGCGTTGGCTTGTGCAAGCCCTTTTGGCGCCGGAAGGAGGGCCGACATGAGCTACAAGAACATCCTGACCATCGTGACGAATATCGAGACGGCGGCCGAAGCGCTGAAAGCTGCGGCATCACTGGCGAGCCGCGAAAAAGGCCATCTCGACGTGCTGTGTATCGGCGTCGACCGCACCCAGGCGGGGTATTACTACGCCGGTGCCAACGCCATATTCTTGCAAGAGACCATCGACCGCGCCAAGACCGATGCGGATGAGCTGGCCGAGCTGGTCAAGAAAAAGATGAAGGGCGCGGACATGCAGTGGAGCGTCGAGACCGCCGTCGCGCAGATCGCTGTATTTCCCCGGCTGGTCGCCGAACGGGCCTGGTTCGCCGATCTCGTTGTCCTGCCGCACCCCTACGGCAAGGGCCGCGCGCTGGAGGACGAAGCTGTGGTCGAGGCGGCGCTGTTCGAAGGCAAGGCCCCTGTTCTGATCGTGCCCGAAGGCGGCTTGCCCGACGGTTTCGGCCAGCGCGCAGTGATCGCCTGGAACGAAAGCGCCGAGGCGATGTCTGCGGTCCGGGCGGCGCTGCCGATGCTGGCCCGCGCCGACAACGTCGATATCGCGATCATCGATCCGCCGCAGCACGGGTCCGACCGCTCGGACCCCGGTGGACGGCTTAGCCAGACCCTGGCGCGGCACGGCTGCAAGGTGGAAATCTCGATCCTTGCCAAGACCATGCACCGGGTCTCGGACGTGATCCGCCGCCACGCCAAGGACCGCAATGCCGATCTTGTGGTGATGGGAGCCTATGGTCATTCGCGGTTCCGCGAAGCGATCCTGGGTGGGGCGACGCGCAACATGCTGGAGGCCAGCGAGGTGCCGGTGCTGATGGCGCATTAGGCTGCGGGGTCGCGCCAGAGCACTGTCCTCCGGAGCCGGAATTCGACAGGCTGCGGTCGCAACGTATCGTGCGACCGGGGCAAAGTTCTGCTTTGCCTGCGCGCCGCGATCTGCAAATCTTGCGGCAACCTGTGGCCCGGAAAAGGAGTACCCAAGTGCGGTTCTCATCACTGGTCGTCCTGTTTTCCGCGGCGATTTTCGGCAGTTTTTTCTTGCCGTGGCTGCGCTCTCCGCTGGGCGACACGCCGACACCCTATGAGATGTTCCAGCGGGTTCCGTTCGACAATCTGACGGACCTGCCCCTCATGCTTCTGGTTTTCTTCGGGTCCTTCGCGCTGGCCGGGTTCTGCGGGATCATCGCGCTTTTCGGCCTGGGGTCGCGGCTTCTGGCGTTGCTTGGCGGTGCGCTGCCGCTAGGGCTGGCGGGTTATGCGGTGCTGTCGGCGTCGCAACAGCTGCGCGACGCCGGGTTTCCGGTGCCGGACATCGAGGATTGGAACACGTTTCAGACCTTCGCCGAGGAATTTTTCCGGATCGGACTTTTCGCCTATCTGGGCGGTGCGGTCCTGTTGCTGATCATCGCCGTGATCGACCCCGGACGGCCCCTGACGCGGCGTCGGTAAGGCGCAGTCTGATCGATCAGAGGCCGGTCACGCCGCCCCGAACGCCACCACCTCGTCCTCGCCATCCCCGCCGCTTTCCGCACTCAGCCGGTTGATATCCGGGACCGCGACATGTCGGCTGCCTTCCAGTACGATCACACCTTCGCGCTTCAGCGCCGAGATCTGGCGGCTGACGGTTTCCAGCGTCAGACCCAGATAATCGGACATCGCTTCGCGCGTCAGCGGCAGGTTAAAGCTGAACGGCCCGCGTGGACCAGCGGGGTCGGGCAGCGCCGCGCGCCGGGCAAAGATCGCAAGCAGGCTGGCGATCTTTTCGCGTGCGGTCTTGCGGCCCAGAAGCAGCATCCAGTCGCGCGCGGCGTCAAGTTCGTCCAGAACCATCTCCAGCAGCCTGCCCTCGATATGCGGCGTGCGGGCCATCATATCTTCGAACGGAGCACGCCGGAAACAGCACATCACCACCGGCGTCACCGCCTTGACACTATAGCTGGCCAGTTCGCGGCCCGGACGGCCAAGGAAATCCGACGGCAGCAGCAGCCCCACCATCTGCGTACGCCCATCCTCCATCGACTGGCTCAGCGTGGCGACGCCGGTCACCACCGAGGCCACGAAATCCATCCTGTCGCCAGCCCAGATGATCGTCTGACCGGCCTCGAACGAGCGGTAGTATTTTATCCGCTCAAGTGCTGCCAACTCGTCGGTCTCGCACCGGGCGCAGACCGCCTTGTGGCGGATCGGACAATCACCGCAATGTTTGGAAAAACTGGGGGGGTGGACAGACATTAACTCTCCTTCAAAGTGGGGCTGGCCGACAGGGTTCTGTCTGCAATAGGGGTCACATTGCCGTCGTCGCGGGCGGCCGACCGCATGCGCACCTTACCCGCGCGCCGTCCGCTCTACCAGATCGAGAATTCTGGGCAGGCACAGCGCCAGATCGTATTTCGCCTGCACATGCGCCCGCGCGGCCTTGCACAGGGGTTTCAGCGCTTCGGGATCGGCCAGCGCCCGGGTCAGGGCCGCCGACCAGCCGGGTACATCGAAGAAATCGACCAGCCGCCCGGTCACCCCGTCCTCGATCACCTCTTCGACCGGCGGCGTGCGCGAGGCGACGATGGCGGCCCCCATGCTCATCGCCTCCAACAGCGACCACGACAGCACGAAGGGATAGGTCAGATAGGCATGCACCCGGCTGACCCGCATCAGGCTGCAGAACTCGGGATAGGGCAGCCAGCCGACGAAATGCACGCGGCTGAGGTCCAGCTTGGCGCCGACCTCTTTCAGCAACACATCCTTCCAGCTTTTGCCCTCACGCGGGGCGGCGCCATAGCTGACGCCAGTGCCGCCGACGATCACCACCTGCGCCTCTGGCCGCGCCCTCAGCACCTCGGGCAGAGCCCGCAGAAAGACATGCGCGCCCCGGTAGGGTTCGATATTGCGCACCGCATAGGTCAGAAGCTCATCGCCGGGCCTGAACACAAGGTCCGTGCCCTTGGGCGTGAAGCGGGCCTTTGGATCGGGCTTCAAAGTGCGGGTATCGACGCCATCGTGAATGACCTCGATCCTCTCGCGCAGAACGGCTGGAAAGGTCGCGGCCTGCCACTCGGTCGGCGCCAGCGCGGCGTCGGCCTCGGTCATCGACTGGGCGATGTGACTGCGCATGGCGATAGTGTTGATCGCGCGCGGCAGGGTGGCGCGCTGAAATTCGGGGTCGAAATCGGCGTCGAGACCGGTGGGCGCATAGTAGAATTCGGCATAGTGCAGCACCCGTGCCTCGGGCCAGACCGCCTTGAGGAACAGGGCCTCGCCCCAGCCGGGATG
>JBBKVJ010000091.1:0-8133 GCA_037968375.1 Paracoccaceae bacterium
GCCCCCTTCTTCCATTCGTAAGCAAAGCCAATCGTCAGCACGCCCAGGAACACCATCATCGACCAAAACGCTGTCATCGACAGGTCTTGGAATGCGACAGCCCAAGGGAACAGGAATGCGACCTCAAGGTCAAAGATAATGAATAGGATCGACACCAGATAGAACCGAACATCGAACTTCATTCGTGCATCATCAAATGCGTTGAACCCGCATTCGTAGGCGGACACCTTCTCGGGGTCAGGATTGCGCACGGCAATCAAAACCGCAGCCAGGATCAGGACCAGGGCCAGCCCGACGGCCAGCGCCAGAAACACCAAGATCGGCAGATACTCTGCGAGCAACTCGTCCACGTCCGCTCCTTCGCTGGGCTGACCTTTAATCGGGGTCAGGTGTTCAGGCTGATTTACGCTGCGCACCGGGCAGGGTCAACCGAGACGGACGCGCTAGCACACGCCAACCTGTGTGGGGGGTGAGCGGCCTTGCCAACCGCAGCGCAGTAACGCTTGGGCCAGGGCAGGATGTCTCAGGCGGTGCGCCGGTTCAGCGCCTCGCGCATCCGTATCATGTGCAGCCTGCTCCACAGCGTCGCGGGATGCTGCGGTCCGAATGCCGGGTTCGCCTCGCGGGCCTCCCACACCGCCCGAAATTCCTCTTCTGCATCGCCATGTCGGCCGTCGCGACCAATCGTTTCGGCAAGGTCATGGCGCGTCGCCATTTCCAGCGCCCAGCCCGCGTCCCGATCCGGCAGGATCGAAATCTGCTCGAGGATAGCGCGATAATGAACCGCCGCCTGCGCATTGCAGCCCTGACGCGCGATCTCATAGGCCATGTTGTGCCGCGCGGTCATCGCATCCAGCTGAGCCTTGGCCTTCTGCCCTGCAGCCTCCATCTCGGTCCAGATCGTCCGGAACTCGGCCTCGGCCACCGAGGCCTTGCCGACCCGCGCCGCCTCGTGCACCGCATTGGCCCGGATTCTGAGGGCGCGGATGCCCCCGCCCCGGCTATTGGGACGCACCCGTTCGATCAGCAGCGCCCGGGCGCGGTCATTCTGATCGCGGGCCCGCGACCGCTTGCTGTCGTTTGCGCGAAATGGGTCCTGCGTCTTCTTCATCGGGACGATGACCCAGTTTTCGGCCGCCTGGTCATCACTTTCGCATACCCGGACCTCATCGGGTCCGAAGGCGGCTTGCGACACGTCCCAACCGTGGCGGGCCAAAGCCATTTCGGGAATGTCCGCGTCGGCCCAGTCCAGCCGAGCCAGAGCGGCGCTTCTGATCTCGTCCGGCTCCCAGCCCGACACCAGCATGGTGCCGCCGATCCGGTGCCGGTTCTTCTCGATCACCCCGGCCGCCACCACGTCGAACCCGGTTTCGGTCGACAGACGGCCGATCTTCCAGGCCAGCAATTCGGATTCGGTCAGCGCGTCATAGACGTTGTGAACCTCGGCCTCCTGCACCGCCTCCAGGATGTCTTCAACCATCTCGGGCTCGACATCGGCGGCCAGCGCCCCCCAGGCCAGCTTGCGCGCCCGCTCAAATTCATCGGGGCTTTCGGCCACGAACAGCCCGTGACGCGCCATCAGCGTATAGGCCTCGGCCAGCGTCGGCTTGAGATCATCTAGCCAGTCCAGCGGCAGATCGAGATCGTCGACCGCCCTGCCCTCGGCCAATGTGGCACGCAGCTGATCGAGAAAATCAGCGGCATTGCGGACCATGCTTTCATGACCGCGAACCTCGTTTTCAAGCTTTGCCGCCTCGATCCGCAGTTCCAACTGCCGGATTTCAGCCTCGTATTTGCGCCGTGCACCCTTGGCAAAAATGATCCGGATCGCCGACCGCACGCCCAGCAGCGCCAGAAGTCCGATCGCAAAAACGAAAACCTCGTGGCGCGGTTCCAGCATGACAATGGCAGAGGCAACATCATTGGGCACCAACGCCCAAAGATCGCCAAGGATGCGATTCAGAGCCTCCATCACTCGTCCCTTCTCCTTGGCATACTCGACCCGAAACCCCACCGACGGATCGCTGCCACGAAAAAACCTTAATTCACCGCAGCCGATCTGGCTAGACGGAATCTGATCAGGTCAGATGGCCCAAGAGTACAACTATATCGTGTGTTATGAGAAGGGAAGCCGCAGAAGCTTGACCTGATCATGGCGGGCGAAGACATGAATTTGCGGCGCAGCTCGGATTTGCTTGGATCCGACATTTCCCTCTTACTGCTGGTTACTTCGCTACCCATTTCGGCGGTCTGCGGTCGAAAAACGCCGAGATCCCTTCGACGGCCTCGTCGCTTTTCCAGCGTTCGATCAGCGCCTCGATACTCGCATCGATCACGCTGTCATCGATCCTGGGGCCAAGGCTTCGGACCAGCGCCTTGGCTTCAGCAACCGCACCCGGCGCGCAGGCCAGATAGGGCTCGACCTCAGCCTCAACGGCAGCATCCAGCGCTGTCTCGGCCACAGCGCGCGCCAGAAGGCCCAGCCGCACCGCCTCATCGGCATCGAAGCGGCGCGCCGAAAAGAACACCCGTCGCGCCATCGCCTCGCCCATCCGCGCCACGACATAAGGCCCGATCGTGGCCGGGATCAGCCCCAACCGCGTCTCGGTCAGCCCGAAGGTCGCGCTGTCGACCCCGATCGCCACATCGGCCACCGCCATCATGCCGATGCCGCCGCCAAAAGCCTGCCCCTGCACCCGCGCAATCAGCGGCTGTGGCAAAGTGTTCAGCGCCTGCAGCATCTCGGCCAGCGCCCGCGCCTCGCGCGCCCTGGTCACGGCATCTGCCGCCATCTGCGCCTTCATCCAGGCCAGATCGCCGCCAGCGCAAAAGCTGGCCCCCGCGCCGGTCAGCACGACCACCCGGACCTGAGGGTCGCGCCCCAGTTGCCGTGCCGCCTCACTCAACGCTGCGATCAACTCTGCATTCAGCGCATTATGCTTGTCCGGGCGATCCAAGGTCAGCACCGCGACGCCGCGCCCGTCGATCTCGACCCGCAATGTCATTCGTCGCCTCTCCGCATGGCCTGCGCCATCTCGGCGGCCTCGTGCAAAACGTCACGGTCGAGACCGGTCTCCCAGCCGCGGGCTTGCAGCCAGTCCACCACCATCTCGGTGGCTACGTTCCCGGCTGCTCCCGGAGCATAGGGGCACCCCCCCAAAC
This sequence comes from Paracoccaceae bacterium, assembly GCA_037968375.1. Lineage (GTDB taxonomy): Bacteria > Pseudomonadota > Alphaproteobacteria > Rhodobacterales > Rhodobacteraceae > CANNFR01. Next base: position 3,163 of record JBBKVJ010000091.1, read on the forward strand.
CGCCGACAGCCGCGTCGAACACCCGCAGGCCCAAGCCAAGCGAGACCTCGATATTGTCCAGCGCGCGACCAGCAGTATCGTGGAAATGCCCGGCCAGCTTTGTCGCCGGAACCGCGCCCAGCACCGCCTCCAGCATCCGCCCAACCGTCGCGGGGCGTCCCTGTCCGATGGTGTCGCCCAGGCTCATCTCGTAGCAGCCCATTTCGAACATCTCCGCGGCCACCTCGGCAACCCGATCCGGCGGCGTTGGCCCGTCGTAAGGACAGTCCGTGACGCAGGAGACGTATCCGCGGACTTGCACATTTGCCGCAGCAGCGGCTTCCATCACCGGCTTGAACCGCCTCAGACTTTCACTTATCGAACAATTTATGTTTGCCTGGCTGAACCCTTCCGAAGCCGACCCAAAGACCGCAATCTCGTCGGCTTCCGCCGCAATCGCCCGTTCAAAACCCATCATGTTGGGCGTCAACGCCGCATAGTGCACCCCATACGCGCGGGTAATCCGGGCCAGCACATCGGCACTATCGGCCATCTGCGGCACCCATTTCGGGCTGACGAAACTCGCCACCTCAATCCGCCTGAACCCGGCCCGGCTCAAAAGATTGACCAGCGCCACCTTCTCGGATGTCGGGATCGCACGCGTCTCGTTCTGCAGCCCGTCGCGTGGCCCGACCTCGAATATCTCGACGGCCTCACCCATATCTCACCTCAGCGCTATTCATCCCAAGCCTCGTAAAACTCCTGACGATACAGCCGCTCCGCGCCTTCCGGCGGCAACGAGCGCTGGAAGGCATAGCGCTCGGTGATCCGTTCATACCATTTTGCAAGCTCGGGAAACGGCTCGATGCGCGCAAAATGCCGGGCCATGTAGACTGCCTGCCCAACGCTGATATCGGCCGCCGAAAACCCGCTGGTCAGCAGGTAATCGCGGTTCTCCAGCGGCGTCGACAACCGTCCCTCGATGGCTAGATAGCACTTTTGCAACCTTTTTGCTTCCAGCTTCATCACCACCGGACTACGCATGGAATCCTCGTAAAGCGCGATATGCTGCTGGGTCAGCGCTGCCGCATGTTGACTGATCGTCTCGGCGAAATGCACCCAGATCAGCCAGTCGACCCGGTCAGGCTCTCGCGGCGCCCGACCCAGCCCGCGCTCGGGAAACCGCTCGCACAGGCTCTGCGTGATCGCACCGGATTCCCAGATCACCTGACCCTCGATCTCCAGCGCCGGAACCCGCCCGGCCGGGTTAAGAACAAGATATTCCGGCGCTCGAAGCGTCCTGTCGAAGGCATGCGGCACGATCTCGAACTCGACACCCAGCTCGTTCAAAAGCCAAAGCGCCCGCATCGAGCGGGTCTGGTGACAGTGATGCAGCCTGATCATGCGTCGGCCTCGGAACCCGGCTCCAACCGGATCAGCGCGGCGCCCGCCTCGACCTGCGCGCCCGCCGTGACTAGCACTTCTGCAACTATTCCATCGCGAGGTGCGGTCAACGCATGTTCCATCTTCATCGCCTCCAGAACCGCCAGTCGAGCGCCCGCGACAACCTCGGCCCCGGCCTCGGCAAAGATCGCCTTGACCAGTCCCGGCATCGGCGCCAGCACGACATCGCCACCTTGGCCCGCACCCGCACCGCGTGCCAGCGGGTCGGGGATCGCGAATTCCCAAACCTTGTCCGCGAAAACCGCCACCGCACCCGGCAGCATAACCGCACGGGCGCCAGCCTTCGCGCCGTCGACCCACCAGCCATCATCACGCAATTCGGCAAGATACGCCACACCGCCGGTCTCGACCGAGAACCGCCCAGGCCCACGGGCCAGCACGACGGCGCTTTCGTCGCCAAATTCCACCGTCCGCCGCAGCGGCGCCCACAGCGCAAAGCCCTGCAGCGGCCGTGCATCCGTCAGCGCCGCCACCGCCAGCGTCGCCAACACCGGAACCGATGGCGGACGCAATGCAGGCGCGGTCAGCGCCGCCAGATCGCGGGCGATCAAGCCGGTATCGACGTCGCCCGCCGCAAACCCCTGGTGCCGCGCCAGCCGCGCCAGAAATGCCAAGTTGGTCACTGTCCCGGCCACTTCTGTCGCGTCCAGAGCCTGCGCCAACTGCGCCAAAGCTTCACCCCGCGTCGCCCCATGCACGGTGATTTTGGCGATCATCGGGTCGTAGAAGGGCGAGATCGCATCGCCCGCGCGAACCCCGGTATCGGCGCGCGCCCACTCCGGAAATGCCAGATGCTCCAGCCTGCCGGTGGCGGGCAGAAAGCCGTTCGCGGGGTCCTCGGCATAAAGCCGCGCCTCGAAGGCGTGACCGGTCAGCAAGATATCCTCCTGCCGCATCGGCAGCACCTCGCCCGAGGCCACCCGCAACTGCCATTCGACCAGATCGACACCCGTCACCGCCTCGGTCACCGGATGCTCGACCTGCAACCTTGTGTTCATCTCCATGAACCAGAACCGGTCAGGCCGCAGCCCGGCGCTGGCATCGACGATAAACTCTATCGTCCCGGCACCACTATATCCGATGGCCTCCGCCGCCCGCACCGCCGCAGCGCCCATCGCGGCGCGCATCTCGGCCGTCATGCCGGGTGCCGGCGCCTCCTCGATCACCTTTTGATGCCGACGCTGCAGTGAGCAATCACGCTCATACAAATGCACCGCGCTTGTGCCGTCGCCAAACACCTGCAACTCGATATGGCGCGGTTTTTCCACATACTTCTCGATCAGCACTGCGTCGTTGCCAAACGCACCCTTCGCTTCGGCCATGGCTGAGGCCAGTCCGTCGGCAAATCCCTCGCGCCCCTCGACCCGCCGCATCCCTTTGCCGCCGCCGCCCGCAACCGCCTTGATCAGCACCGGATAACCGATCGCATCGGCCTCGCGCGCCAGAAGCCCGGGATCCTGATCGGCGCCATGATATCCCGGCACCACCGGCACGCCCGCCTTTTCCATCATGGCCTTTGCCGCATCCTTCAGCCCCATGGCGCGGATCGCCTTGGCGGACGGCCCGATAAACACCAGCCCGGCCGCCACGACCGCTTCGACGAAGTCCGGATTCTCGCTCAGAAACCCATAGCCAGGATGAATTGCCTCAGCCCCGGTGGCCTGCGCCGCTGCGATGACCCTGTCGCCGCGGAGATAGCTTTCCGAAGGCGCCGAGCCGCCAATATGCACCGCCTCATCGGCCATCGCGACATGGCGGGCGCTCGCGTCAGCATCGGAATAAACCGCTACCGTCGCCACGCCCATCCGGCGACAGGTGTCGATGACCCGACAAGCAATCTCACCCCGGTTGGCGATCAGGATTTTATGGAACATCAATGAATCCCCGAAATCATGATTTTTTCATTACGTGCATCAGGGTTGTTGACCGCTCCGTATTGAAGCGTAGCGGCCCCATTTGCAGTGATCGCATGCCGTCTTAGAACAGCGATAACTGCACCATAAAGGGCATCTGCGTCAGGACCATAGAGATAGAAGTTTGCGTCCTTTCCATCCACGTCGATATCGTGACCGTCAAGCATGCCGATCCCGCCCGAACCAAGCAGCAATTCAAGCTCTTCCTCAAGAGAATGAACCTGATCAATCGTGACGAGCCCGGGACCGGTTGCAACGATTACTGCGTGTTCTTCAGGCGGGGGAGCCGCCTTTTTTCTACCCGAGAATGGCCACATCACATCCTGAACACGCCAAAGCGCGTCTCCTCTACCGGCGCACACAGCGCCGCCGACAGCGACAGCGACAGCACATCCCGTGTCTTCCTCGGATCGATGATCCCGTCGTCCCACAACCGCGCCGAGGCATAAAGCGGATGCGACTGTTCCTCGAACATCTCGATTGTGGGCCGTTTGAACTCGGCCTCTTCCTTGGCCGACCACGTGCCGCCGCCCCGCTCGATCCCGTCGCGTTTCACCGTCGCCAGAACCCCCGCCGCCTGCTCGCCGCCCATCACCGAGATGCGGCTGTTCGGCCATGTCCAGAGGAAGCGCGGCCCATAGGCCCGCCCCGCCATGCCGTAATTCCCGGCGCCAAAAGACCCGCCGACAATCATCGTGATTTTTGGCACCGAGGTGGTGGCGACGGCGGTCACCAGTTTTGCACCATGCCGCGCGATGCCCTCGTTCTCGTATTTGCGTCCGACCATGAAGCCAGTGATATTTTGCAAGAATACCAGCGGGATACGCCGTGCCGAGCACAGTTCGACAAAATGCGCGCCCTTCACAGCGCTTTCCGAGAACAGCACCCCGTTATTGGCCACGATCCCCACCGGGCAACCCATCACATGGGCGAAACCGGTGACCAGAGTTTCGCCGAAGCGCGGTTTGAATTCATCAAACCGCGAGCCATCGACGACCCGCGCAATGACCTCGCGAATGTCATAGGGCGTGCGCGGATCGGCCGGCACGATGCCCAACAGTTCCTCGGGGTCATAGGCCGGGTCTTCGGGCGTGGCCCAAACCACCGTCTCGGGCTTGCGCCGGTTCAGGTTGCCTACCGCCCGCCGCGCCAGCGCCAGCGCATGGGCGTCGTCCTCGGCCAGATAGTCCGCGACACCCGACAGCCGGGTATGAACATCGCCGCCGCCCAGGTCTTCCGCCGTCACCACCTCGCCCGTCGCCGCCTTCACCAAGGGCGGTCCGGCCAGAAAGATCGTGCCCTGATTGCGCACGATGATCGAGACATCCGCCATCGCCGGCACATAGGCCCCGCCCGCCGTGCAAGACCCCATCACCACGGCGATCTGCGGGATGCCCTTGGCCGACATCTGCGCCTGATTGTAGAAGATACGGCCAAAATGCTCGCGGTCGGGAAAGACCTCGTCCTGGTTGGGCAGGTTCGCTCCACCGCTATCGACCAGATAGACGCAAGGCAGCGCGCATTCCTCGGCGATCTCTTGCGCCCGCAGATGCTTTTTCACCGTCATAGGGTAATAGGTGCCGCCCTTCACGGTGGCGTCGTTGCAGACCACCAT
>JBBKVJ010000092.1:0-16478 GCA_037968375.1 Paracoccaceae bacterium
CCGAGATCGCCGCCGAACTGATCGACGAAGCGCCGACCGACGCTGCCGCCGACATGATCGAGGACCTCGAGACCGGCAAGGCGGTCGAGATCATGGACGAGCTGGACAGCGATGTTCAGGCCGACGTCATCGGCGAGATGGAGACCGAAGAGGCCGAGGCAGTTCTGGCCGGGATGGATGCCGAAGACGCCGCCGATGTGCGCCGCCTGGTCGAATACGATGATGAGACTGCGGGCGGCCTGATGGTCGCCGAGGCGTTTTCATTCAAGGATACCGAAACCGTTGGCGCGGTGCTGCGGCGGCTGGCCAGCGACGAAGAGGATTTCGAGCGCTACCGGGGCCAGCATCCCTATATCATCGACCCCGCAGGTGCGCCCATCGGCGTGGTGTCGCTGCGCAACCTTCTGACCGCCAAGCGCAGCGCCAAGCTGACCGAAATCATGGTCACGCCGCGCACCGTCACTGTCGAGACGACGCTGGACGAATTGCAGGACATCTTTGACGGCAACGGGTTTCTTGGCATACCGGTTGTCGATGACACCGGTGTACTGGCGGGTGTCGTCTCACGCTCGGCAGTGGATACCGCCGCCCTTGAGCGCGCCGAAAGCGAAACCTTGCGCGTGCAGGGTGTCGTCGGCGACGAACTGCGTTCGATGCCGCTACTCTTGCGCTCGCGCCGCCGTCTGGCCTGGCTGTCCGCCAACATCGTTTTGAACATCATCGCCGCCAGCGTGATCTCGGCCTACGAGGAAACCCTGACCGCCGTGATCGCCATCGCGGTGTTCCTGCCGATGGTTTCCGACATGAGCGGCTGTTCCGGCAATCAGGCGGTGGGTGTCACCATGCGCGAGCTGTCACTGGGCCTCGTGCGCCCTCTCGATGCCTTTCGTGTCTGGTTGAAAGAGGTTTCGGTGGGGATGATCAACGGCGCGGTCCTGGGCATTTTGATCGGCATTGTCTGCTGGGTCTGGAAGGGCAACATCTGGCTGGGTGTGGTGATCGGACTGGCGCTGGCGCTGAACACGGTCATCGCGGTGTCAATCGGTGGCGTGGTGCCGCTTTTGCTCAAGCGGATCGGTCAGGACCCGGCGGTGGCCAGCGGACCGCTGCTGACCACGGTGACCGACATGGCGGGGTTCTTTCTGGTGCTCAGCCTGGCCGCGCTGATGATGCCGTTGTTGATCTAGGCACGACCCTGCGCCGCTGGAGGTGACCGGTTGCGCGCCTGTCCACCGCATCGACGCTCTGGTCAAGCCCGAGCGCGCTGATAGACTTCGACACTCAGAGTGTCCGGGGCCAATCCCGAACCGCCGCGAAAACCGCGCCCTTGCGCGCCTCAGGATGAAAACAGACATGACACTTCGTTTCGCCATTCTGGGCGCTGGCCGCATCGGCCAGGTTCATGCCGCCGCCATCGCCGCCGTCCCGGGCGCGCAGTTTGCCGCCATTGCCGATCCGGTGGCTGCGGCGGCCGAGGCGATGCGCAACAAATATGGCTGCGATATCCGCAGTATCGACGCCATCGCGGTGGCGGACGATATCGACGCCGTGGTGATCTGCACACCAACAGATACGCACGCCGACCTGATCGAGCGTTTCGCCCGGGCGGGCAAGGCAATTTTTTGCGAGAAACCGGTGGACCTCAGCCTGTCACGCGTCCGCGATTGCCTGAAGGTGGTCGAAGATACGAAGACGTTCCTGATGGTTGGGTTCCAGCGTCGGTTCGAGCCGGATTTCAACGTACTGAAAGCGGCCATTGACGCGGGCCGGATCGGCAAGGTGGAGATGGTCACCCTGACCAGCCGCGACCCCGGCCCGCCGCCCATCGAGTATATCAAACGCTCCGGCGGGATTTTCCGCGACATGACGATCCATGATTTCGACGTGGCGCGCTGGCTATTGGGCGAAGAGGTGGAAACGGTGCAGGCCGCCGCCTCGGTTCTGGTCGATCCCGAGATCGGCAAGGCGGGAGATTACGACAGCGTCAATGTGATCCTGCGCACCGCTTCGGGCCGACAATGCACGATCACCAATTCGCGCCGGGCCAGTTACGGCTACGACCAGCGGATCGAGGTGCACGGCTCGAAAGGTTCGGTTTCGGCCCTGAACCACGCCAAGGCGCGGGTCGAATTTGCCGGGCCCGAGGGCTATACCCGTCCGCCGAACCAGGACTTTTTCATCACCCGCTATGCCGGGGCCTATGCCGCCGAGATCGCGGCCTTCGTGACAGCGCTGCGGGACGGCGCGCCGCCGCCGGTTACGGGCCATGACGGGTTGCAGGCGCTGGTGCTGGCGGATGCGGCGAACCTGTCGGTGGCCGAGGGCCGTTCTGTCAAAACCGCCGAAATTCTGAGAGAGTGAGGGCCATGAAAACGATCCGCCTGACCGCCGCCCAGGCCATGGTGCGCTGGCTGTCTGTCCAGATGAACGAGGATGGCGATCCCTTCATCGCGGGCGTCTGGGCGATCTTCGGGCATGGCAATGTCGCCGGTCTGGGCGAGGCGCTTTACGGCGCGCGCGAAACCTTGCCGACCTATCGCGGCCACAACGAGCAGACGATGGCGCATGCCGCGATTGCCTATGCCAAGCAATTGCGCCGCCGCCGCGCGATGGCGGTGACCTCCTCCATCGGACCCGGTGCGACCAACATGATCACCGCCGCCGCCCTTGCCCATGTGAACCGCCTGCCGGTCCTCTTGGTGCCCGGCGATGTCTTCGCCACCCGCGGCCCCGATCCGGTGCTGCAGCAGGTCGAGGATTTCGGCGACGGCACGGTTTCCGCCAACGACTGCTTCCGTCCGGTCAGCCGCTATTTCGACAGGATCACCCGGCCCGAGCAACTGATGACCGCACTGCCGCGCGCCATGGCAGCGATGACTGACCCGGCGGATTGCGGCCCGGCGACGCTGGCCTTCTGCCAGGATGTGCAGGCCATGGCCTATGACTACCCCTCTGGTTTCTTCGAGCCGAACACCTGGGCACAGCGGCGCCTGCGCCCTGACACGCGGGAACTTGAGGCCGCCGCCAAGGCAATCCGCGCGGGCAAGACGCCGGTGATCGTGGCGGGCGGCGGGGTGCATTACTCGGGCGCCACCGACGCGCTGCGCAGGTTCGCAGAAAAGCACCAGATTCCGGTGGTGGAAACCCAGGCCGGAAAATCGGCGCTGCCCTGGGACCATCCGCTGAACTTCGGCCCTGTGGGCGTGACCGGTGCTGCCTCGGCCAATACGGTCTGCGAGGCTGCCGATGTTGTCCTGGGCGTCGGCACGCGGTTTCAGGATTTTACCACCGGGTCGTGGAGTATCTTCAAGAACCCCAGGCGCCATTTGATCGCTCTGAATGTTGCGGCATATGACGCGGCCAAGCATGGCGCGATGTCGCTGCAGGGCGATGCACGCACCGGCCTGACCGAGCTTTCGGGTAAGCTTGCTACCTACAAGGCCAGGCCCGACGCCAAGCTGAAATCCAAATGGTTCGCCTCAGTCGACCCGCTGACCGCCGCACCGAAGCCCGGCAATGCCCTGCCCACCGACATGCAGGTCGTCGGCGCAGTGCAACGCGCGGCGGGGCCGTCGACCGTGGTGATGGGGGCTGCGGGCACCATGCCGGGCGAGCTGCACAAGCTTTGGAAGGCCGGCAAGCCCGGCAGCTACCATATGGAATACGGGTTCTCCTGCATGGGCTACGAGATTGCGGGCGCGCTTGGCGTCAAGATGGCCGAACCGAAGCGCGATGTGATCTGCATGGTTGGCGACGGCAGCTATCTGATGGCCAATTCGGAACTGGCGACCGCCGTGATGATGGGCCTCAAGATCACCGTCGTGATCACCGACAACCGAGGCTTCGGCTGTATCAACCGATTGCAAAAAGGCACCGGCGGGGCGGCGTTCAACAACCTTCTGGTTGATGCGGTGCATGCGGTGCCCAACCATATCGATTTTGTCGCCCATGCAGGCTCGATGGGTGCCGAGGCGGTGAAAGCCGCCGATATCGTCGAGTTGGAGGCCGCGCTGAAGCGCGCGAAATCGGCCAAACATCCTTTCGTCGTGGTGATCGACACCGATCCCGGCCCCTCGACCCCACATGGCGGCAGTTGGTGGGAAGTGGCGGTGCCCGAGGTTTCCATCCGCAAAGAGGTTCGCGCTGCCCGCAAAGGCTACGAGGCCGGGCGGAAGGCGCGCAACGATGGCTAGGCGCCCCTTCATCGACGTGCAGCACCCGTTCTTCAAGCCGCTTTGGCGGCGGGTCGCGGTGGTGGCCTTGTGCCTTGGCTGGGCGGTGTTCGAATTCTCGACCGGGGCGGTGTTCTGGGGTGTGCTTTTTGGCGGTGTCGGGCTGTTCTGCGCCTACGAGTTCTTCGCGAACTTCAAGCCGGATGGTGATCCGCCCGGAGGAGGCCAATCATGAGCGATCTTCTGGTCCGACCCACGGGCTCCACCGGCAAAGTGCATGACATCACGCCGAAATCTGCGGGCTGGGGTTATGTCGGCTTTGGTCTTTACCGCCTCGCCAAAGGCGAAAGTGCAGCGGAACAGACCGGCGACCGCGAGGTCATCCTTGTGCTGGTCGAAGGCAAGGCGCGGATCACCGGCGCGGGCACGGATTTCGGCGAGATGGGTGAGAGGATGAGCGTCTTTGAAAAGGCGCCGCCACATGCCGCCTACGTCCCCGATAATGCCGACTGGTCGGCAGAGGCGACCACCGATTGCACACTTGCCGTCTGCACCGCACCGGGCAAGGGCACGCATCAAGCGCAGCTGATCGGGCCGGCGGGCATCGACACCGTGACCCGTGGCAAGGGCGCCAACACCCGCCACATCAACACCATTGCGATGGAAGACCGCGACGTGGCGGGCAGCCTGCTGGTGACGGAAGTTTTCACCCCCACCGGCAACTGGTCGTCCTACCCGCCGCACCGGCATGACAAGGACGATTTTCCGCGCATGACCTATCTGGAAGAAAGCTACTATCACCGCCTGAACCCGCCCCAGGGCTATGGCCATCAGCGCGTTTTCACCGAGGATGGCGAGATCGACGAGACGATGACCGTGCATGACCACGACGTGGTTCTGGTGCCCAGGGGCCACCACCCCTGCGGCGTGCCCTGGGGGTACGAGATGTACTACCTCAACGTCATGGCAGGTCCGCTGCGGAAATGGCGGTTCGAAAACCACCCGCACCATGACTGGATCTATCGGCGCGATGCGAAGTAGGGCGGCAGAGTGGCAAAGTGACAGCGTCAGAGACCCGATGTGAATTCAACCAACACCCGAACCTGACGTCCGCCCGGTTTGCGCCGCAGTAATCGTCGCCCTCGACGAGCAGGCCAGTGCGGTTGTCGAACGGCGGCATCTGCAACCGCACGGTCCCTCAAATGTCCTGAACGCCGGGATGGTTCGTCAGAAAATCGTCAACCTCGGCGGTGGTTGGCATCGCTGGCGCGCAGCCGACCCGGGAGACGACGATGGCCGCCGAGGCCGAGCCGCGCAGCACGCTGTCGCGCAGGCCGTGCGCATCGGCCAGCGCTGCGATGAACCCGCCCATGAAGGCGTCGCCCGCGCCGGTGGGTTTCAATGCCTCGACAGGGTAAATGCCGGTCCGAAACTCCTGCCCGGGCGTGATCGTGATCGCGCCCTTCTCACCCATCTTGTAGACGACGATGGCAGCGCCGCCACTGGCCAGCGCCCGGGCCTTGTCCAGACCCTTGTCCTTACCGCCCGCCATGAACCCGAACTCGTCATCATTGCCGATCACCACGTCGCATATCGCGCCCGCGCGGGAATAGACCTCGGACGCGATCTTTGCCGAAGGCCAGGAATAGGGCCGGTAGTCGATATCGAAAAGGATCGGCAGTCCGGCCTTTTTCGCAAGGGCAAAGGCGTGAAACGCCGCATCGCGCGAAGGTTCCGCAGCGAATACCGTGCCGGTGGTGATCAACGCGCCATAGCGCCGGAAATCCACCGCCTCGACATCCTCGACCGTCATCTGGAAATCCGCAGCGCCGTTGCGATAGATCACCGACTGATGATCATCGACCCGGCTTTCGATGACTGCCAGCGAATTGCGTGCCTCGCCACCCACCGGTCTGACATGGGTGCGGTCGACGCCGTAGTGGTCAAGCTGGTTCAGGCAATATCGCCCGATCGCATCGTCGGCGACCGATGTCACCAGCGCCGTCCGGCAGCCATGGCGTGTCAGTGCGACGGCGATATTAGCTGACGATCCGCCAAGACAACTTACGAACCGCGCGGCGGTCTCGGTACGGGTGCCGGGCGGATCGGGGTAGAAATCCATCCCCGCCCGCCCGATGATGACGAAATTCTTGCTGGCAATTGCCTGACGCAGACGGTCCATCGATGGATCCATTCCTTGTGGCCAATCCCTTTGCATCGCGCATTCGAGGCTGCAATTCCGGTTGTCAGGAATGGCTGAATTTGCGACAAAGATAGAGGTTTCGCAATCGGTTGCAAACGTTTCTGACACAGGTGTCGGGATCGCCGGGATAGGCACCGTGTCTCGAATTTCCGAACCCGGAAAAGGGGGTTATAATGTCGATCCGCATCGGTAACGCGCCCTGTTCCTGGGGGGTCGAGTTTCCGGACGATCCGCGCAATCCGCCCTGGCGCAGCGTGCTGAAAGACTGCGCTGCGGCGGGCTATCGTGGTGTCGAACTTGGCCCCATTGGCTACATGCCCGAAGACCCCGCCGTGCTGTCCGACGCGTTGGCCGAGAACGGGCTGGACCTGATCGGTGGCGTCGTCTTTCGTGCGTTCCATGATCCCGCGCAATGGGACGACGTGCTTGACGGCGCCCTGCGCACCTGCACGGCACTGAAGGCGCACGGCGCCCGGCATCTGGTCCTGATCGACTCAATCTCGCCCCGCCGGGCGCCCACCGCCGGGCGCGCGGCCGAGGCCGAGCAGATGGACCGCGCCGAATGGACCGCATTCGCCGACCGCATCCGCACCGTCGCCCGGATCGGCGCCGAGGACTTCGGGCTGACCGTCGGTATCCACGCCCATGCCGCAGGCTTTATCGATTTCGAACCCGAGTTGGAACGGCTGCTTGATGAGGTCGACGACAGCATCCTGAAAATCTGCCTTGATACCGGCCACCATTCCTATGCGGGTTTCGATCCCGTTGACTTCATGCGCCGCCATATGCAGCGTATCTCTTACATGCATTTCAAGGATATCGACCCGAAGGTGAAGGCCCGCGCCATCGCCAATCGCACCGGATTCTACGAGGCTTGCGGTCAGGGGATTTTTTGCAACCTGGGTCAGGGCGATGTCGATTTCCCGGTGGTGCGGCAACTTCTGCTCGATGCCGGGTTCGACGGCTGGTGCACGGTTGAACAAGACTGTGACCCGACGCTGGATGTCAGCCCGGTGAAGGACGCCAAGGCAAACCGTGATTATCTGCGCTCGATCGGTTTCGAATAGTTCGGTATATCCGCCGCGACAGGCCGGAAGGTCCGCCTTTTATGCCTGTCTCGGTCGGTTGGCGCCCAACACCGTCACCAGACCACGCCGAATGCGGGTTTTGAGGCCATCGATCACACTGAACAGCGACGGCACGAAAAGCAGCGACAGCACCGTCGACAGCAAAAGCCCGCCGATCACCGCGACAGCCATCGGCGCACGAAACTCGCCGCCCTCGCCCAGGGCCAGCGCGCTTGGCACCATGCCCGCGGTCATCGCGATCGTCGTCATGATGATTGGCCGCGCCCGCTTGTGGCCGGCCTCCATCATCGCCCGGTTCCGGTCGAGGCCGTCGTTCATCGCTTCAAGCGCAAATTCTACCAGCATGATCGCGTTTTTGGTGACGATGCCCATCAGCATTAGAAACCCGATTACCACCGACAGCCCGATCCCCGCACCGTAGACATAAAGCCCGAAGATCGCGCCACCGATTGCCAACGGCAGCGACAAGAGGATCGTGATCGGGGTCACGAAGCTTGAGAACAGCAGAACCAGAACGACGTAGACGAGCAAGATTCCGGCACCCATTGCCAGGCCGAACTGGGTGAAGATTTCGGCCATGATTTCGGCGTCGCCGCCGGCCTGGATCTTGGTGCCCTCGGGCATGTCGGCCGCAATCGGCAGCGCATTGATCGCCGCTGTCGCCGGACCAAGCAGATAGCCGTCGGCCACGTCCGCTTCGACCGTTGTGCGATACCGCCGGTCATAGCGCTGGATCGAGGTCGGTCCGGTCGACAGCACCACATCGGCCACGACGAACAGCGGCACCGGCGCGCCGGTGGTGCTGGGGGTGCGCAGGCCTGACATCCGGAACAGGTCGTCGCGGACGTCCTTTTCAAGCCGCACGATGATCGGTATCTGGCGCTCGCCGGTGTTGAACTTTGCAACGTTGCCGCCAGATTCGCCGATGGTGGCGATGCGCACAGTCGAGGCCAGCGCCGCCGATGTCACGCCCATCTCGGCCGCCAGCTCGGGCCGGGGCGTGATCTGAATCTCGGGCCTGAGAAGCGACGCCTCGCTTGCCGCGCCGACGATTTCGGGCAGTTCGTTCATGGCGTTCGCCAGGGCGTCGGCGGCTGCGGCGGTGGCCTCGACCTCATCACCCAGAACGCTGATCGACAGATCGCGGGTGCCAGCTTCGGACAGCACGAACAGGCGCACATCGGGGATCGGCGCCAACAGCGTTTCCAGCTGGTCGATGATCTCGAATGAGCTACGCTCGCGGTCGGTCTTGGAACCGATCCCGATCCGCACCGTCGCTTCGGTGTCCTGCCCATCGACGAAGACGGTTTCGACCTCGGGCACGGTCCGGATCACCTCGGTGACGCGGCGCGCCACCTGGCGGGTTTCATCCATCCGCGACCCCGGCGGCAGTTCGATCGACACGCTGGCGCGGCCGGTATCAGAGGGCGGCACGAACTCGGTCGGCAGCAGCGTCGCCGAAAAGATCGAAGTGGCAAAGGTGAAAAGGCCGAGGGTCAGCGTGATCAGCCGGTTGCGCAATGTCCAGCCAAGGATGCGCATGTAGCTGCGCATGACAATGCCGTCCTTCTGGTCTTCGGGTTCGATCCCGTCGCGCAGGAAATAGGCGGCCATCATCGGCGTGATCAGCCGCGCCACCAGCAGCGAGAACAGAACCGCCACCGCGACCGTCAGGCCGAACTGCTTGAAATATTGACCGGCGATCCCCGACATGAAGCTGACCGGCGCAAAGACCGCGACGATGGTGAAGCTGATCGCGATAACCGTCAGGCCGATTTCGGATGCGGCCTCTTCGGATGCCTCGTAGGCTGGTTTGCCCATCTGGATATGGCGGACGATATTCTCGATCTCGACGATGGCGTCATCGACCAGAATGCCGGTCACCAGGGTAATCCCCAGCAGAGAAACGGTGTTGAGCGAAAATCCGAGGTAGTTCATCACGATGAAGGTCGGAATGATCGACAGCGGCAGGGCGACGGCGGTGATGATCGTGGCGCGCCAGTTCTTCAAAAACAGAAACACCACGATGATGGCAAGGGCCGCGCCTTCGTAAATCGTCTCCATCGCCGAGTGGTAGTTACCCTCGGTGTAGATCGTCGCGTCATCGATCAGCGAAAATGTGACGTTGGGATAGGTCTTGCCCAATTCGGCCAGCCGATTTTTGGCGTTGTCGCCCGCCGTCAGGTCGCTGGCGCCGGTCGCACGGAATACGCCGAAGGCCACGACGGGCTGGCCGTTGAACATGGCAAAGGACTGCGCCTCGGTCGAGCCGAAGGCGACCGTGCCAAGCTGATCGAGCCGCACCGTGCGCCCCGAACCAAGCGTGATCGGGGTGGCGGCAAGCTCGGCGATGGTCGCCGCACTGCCAAGCGCCCGGATCGAGTATTCCTGCCCGGCGAGGTTGCCCGAGCCGCCGCCCAGATCGATGTTGTTTTGCAGGATCTGGTTGTTCACATCCGACGCGGTCAGCCGCAGCGCCAGCAGGCGGTCGGGGTCCAGTTCAACCTGGATCGCCTCGTCGCCGCCGCCGATCCGGCTGACCTTGCCGACGCCATTCTCGCCGGTCAGCTCGCGCGCGACGATCTCGTCGACGAAATAAGACAGGTCTTCGATGGTGCGGGTCGGGTCCGAGACGGCATAGGTCAGGATCGGCGAGCCGGTTACATCGACACGCTGGATATTCGGCTCGGTGATGCTGTCGGGCAGGTCGCCGACAATGCCCGCGACGGCGTCCTTGACGTCGTTCAGCGCCCGGTCGGTGTCGACGTCAAGGTCGAACTCGATGGTTATCGTGGCGAAACTGTCGGTCGCGGTGGCCGATACATGGTTTACCCCGGCCACGTCCGAAACAGCGCTTTCCACCGGCTTGACGATCTGGTTGGCAATCTCGGACGGCGCCGCGCCAGGCTGACCGATGCTGACGGTGATGATCGGGATGTCGATGTTGGGAAACTGGGTGACCGGCAACCGGAAGAAACCGACCATGCCGACGATCACCAGCACCAGGAACAGGGCCAGCGAGGGCACCGGCTTGCGGATCGCCCAGGTCGACATGTTCATTTGGAAATCCCCTCTGCGACAGCCGCGCCGGGATCGCCGGGCAGGATCGGGTTGATCGTGTCACCGTCGCCGAAGAATGACCCGGCCTTGGCGACAAGGGTTTCGCCTGCGGTCACGCCCTCGACGATTTCGCGGAGGTCGTTCCAGATCAGGCCCGCCACGACCGGGCGTTTTTCCAGGATGCCGCCCGCGACGACCAACACGAAGGTGCCGCCTGCGTCGGTCAGCACCGCCGAAGCCGGCACGGCCAGCGCCATCCGCATTTCTGTGATGATCCATCCACTTGTGAACACACCCGACCGCAGCCCGGCCTGATTGGCGGGTTCGATGCGGATCGTGCCAAGCCGGTTGACCGGATCGACGGTGGGCGAGATCCGCCGCACCGTGCCAGCCACCTCGCCGACACCCGCAACGCTCAGGTCGGCGGTATCGCCCTGCGAGATTTGCCCGAGGGCGGTTTCGATCACTTCGGCCTCAACCTCGACGACGCCATCGGTGATCATCCGGAATATCGGTTCGCCGCCGGACGCAGCGATGGCCCCGATCTGGCCATTGCGGGCCGAGATCAGCCCGTCGACCGGCGCCCGCAAGGTTGCGCGCTCGAGATTGAGTTCGGCGATATCAAGTTGTGCCTGCGCCTGCTGAAGCTGCGCCTCGGCCACCGCCAGACCATCGCGCGAGGATGCCACGGCGGCGTCCGCCGTCTGCGAATCGGCCAGCGCCTGATCCAGAACCGGCTGCGTCGTGGTCCCCGCCTCGATCAGACGCTGCGCTCTGTCCAGTGCCGCCGCCGCCCGTGTCGCACTTGCGGTGGCCGAAGTGATCTGGCTTTGCGCCTGGCCAACGCTGGCCTCTGCGCGCGCGTATTCCGCCTTGGCCTGAGCCAGCTGTGCGGTAAGCGTGCTGGCGTTCAGCGTGGCCAGAACATCCCCGGCAGACACATTGTCACCGACATCGACCGCCAGGGTATCGATGGTCGAGCCGTTGACCTGCGGGTAGATCAACACCTCTTCGCGCGGCACCAGCGTCCCCGACACCGCGATCCGGCCGATCATCTCGGCTTCGACAACGCTGGCCACGGAAACGGACGCAATCGTCGGCTCGGCTCGGGGGGTCGGCACGGGGTCTTCCGCAGTCGCCGCGATCGGAATGATTGCAAGGCTTGCCGCGATGAGAACGGAAATAAATCTCCGATTGCCGGTCTGCGACTTGCGGGTCGCGGCCTTGCAGCAGGGTTTTGGCATCGGTGTTCCCTTTCGAGCAGATGCGTTGCGCGGCGATATTGGTTTAGCGTTTCAAATGGCACATTCATGCCGTGACAGTAAACTGATTCACCGCATTTCGCCGACACTCCTGACGCACATCAGCGTTCGGCACTTGGCGACAACCGCCAGCCAAGTCCGATCCGCAGGGAAACGAAGCATCCATCTCCATTCGGTAGTCAGCTCATGGCCAAGATCAGCGCATTGTTCCATCGACAGTTCAGCGGTCGTAAGTTACTTGGTGCATGGGTTTTTGCTTGATCGGTATGGTGGTTATGAATTGAACGGGCCGCATGGAGGACACGATGTCTGCAGTCGAACGTTGCGCAGTCAACATCACCGGGTCCGGTGATGCGGCGATGGTATTTTTGCACGGCTACGGATGCGACAGCAGCATGTGGCGTAAAGTTGCCCCGGCCTTTGAAGATGATTTCCGCGTCGTCACCTATGACCTGTTGGGATACGGCAAATCTGCGACCGAGCATTACGACCCGCTCCGATACGCTACCCTGGATGGCCATGTGGATGACCTGATCGCAATATTGGAAGAGCTTCACCTGACGGATGTGATTGCGGTCGGCCATTCCGTAAGCGCGATGACCATCGGGCTGGCGGCCAAGCGCCGCCCCGATCTGATAGGCAGGCTTGTCATGATCTGCCCGTCGCCCAGTTATGCCAACAATGGAGATTATGTTGGCGGCTTTGAGAAGCGCGATCTTCTGGGTCTGCTGGACATTTTGGACGTGAATTATCTGGGATGGGCGCGCGATATGGCGCCGCAGATCATGGGGGTACCGGATAGTCCCGAGCTTGGCGAGGAACTGACCGAGAGTTTTTGCCAGACCGATCCGGACATTGCCAAGCATTTCGCGAGGGTCACATTTCTTTGTGATCACCGCAGCGACGTGAAGGCCATCACCCAGCCAACCCTGCTGCTGCAATGCCGGGACGATGTTTTGGTGCCATCCTCGGTCTGGAGCTGGCTGACGGACAACATGCAGAACGCCGAGCTTGTGGTGCTGGATGCGACCGGCCACTGCCCGCACGTCAGCTATCCCGAGGCAACGACAGAGGCGCTGGCCGAGTTCGTGCATTCCCGCGTTTCCGCGTGATCGACTCCCCCGAGGGTTGGACTGATCCAGACCTGTGGCCTTGTGGCCTTTTGGTTATGGATGGGTCGGGCCAGATCCTGAAAACCAATGCCACGCTTAGGCGATGGCTGGGGATGGATACTGACGAACAGTGCCAGAGCCTTCGTTTCGTCGATATCATATCGAGGGCGAGCCGGATTTATTTTGAAACCCATCTGCGCCCGCTTCTGCTGATGCAGGGGCATTTTTCGGAAATTTCCATTGAGCTTGAGCGCCCCGATGGCACACGTGCGGGCGTGTTCATAAATGGCAGTGCAACCCTGTCCGAGGGCCGTTTGATCAATGCCCATTTCAGTATGTTCCAGCACGAGCAACGCCAGGCATTCGAGCGTGAACTGGTCGCCAAGCGGCGCGAAAGCGACGCGTTCAAAAGTCTGGTTCGATCGTCACCTCATGCCATCGTGTCCGTCGACATGAACCTGGTCATTCACGCATGGAACCGCGCCGCCGAGCATCTTTTCGGATACTCCGAAGCCGAAGCGATTGGCCAGCGGTTCGATCTGCTTTTGATCCCGACAGAAGGTTTGGCAATCGTTGCCGACGATCTGCGGCGCATTGCCTCCGGCGAAATTCTGAGAAGTGAAACCGAGCGGCTGCACAAGGATGGCCGTCGCATTCAGGTCGAGAAAAGTATTTCTTCGATCCATGACAAGACGCAGGAATATGCTGGATTCGTGGCTATTTACAGCGATATCAGCGCCCGGAAGGCGTCCGAGGCCAGAATCCAGACCTTGATGCAGGAGATCAATCACCGCTCGAAGAACCTGTTGTCGGTTGTTCAGGTGATCGCCCGGCAGACAGGGCGCCTTTATCAAGGCGCGAATTTCTTGTCGGTGTTCACCAAGCGGCTTGCCAGCCTGACGTCGAACCAGGACATCCTGATCAGCAATAGCGGCATCCACGTTGATCTGGAAACGCTTGCCCGTGCGCAATTTGCGCATCTGATCGACCCGTCAGATCCGCAGGTCACGATTGGTGGCCCGACAGTGCACCTTAATGAATCTGTGTCTCAGGCTGTGGGCATGGCAATTTTTGAACTGGTCACGAACGCGGCCAAATATGGAGCATTGTCGCAGGACGGTGGCGCGGTCGCATTGGCTTGGGTGATCACCGATGGACCGTCCCCGACTATCGAAATTTCCTGGTTTGAAACGGGTGGCCCACCGGTCACTGCGCCGACCCGGAAGGGCTTTGGTTTTCAGGTGACGGGCCCAATTCTTGAAGGCATGACGTCAGGACAGACAAGTCGCGATTACGCTGCGAAGGGCTTTCGCTGGTCGCTGAGCGCACCCTATGAGCGATTGGCTCGATAGCGACAAGCTGCAATCACTGAAGTGTCTGGCTGTGCACGCAGTCATGGGCTATCCGGTCTCGGCTGCAAATCCCTGTTTACAGGGAATTAGCGGGGGATTTGGCATGTTTTCAGGCTTCGATGACGATTTCATTTTCTATTTAACTGCTCGCTTTCAATGAGTTGTGGCATGAATTCCTACTTTCCCTAACAGGGAAATTGCTGCCCAGATCTGGGTATTTTAAGGGGATGAACAGACAAGTCAGCGCGCAAAGCAGTGACGGTGCCGGCCCACCCACTACCTCTGCATGGACTGGCGCCACTTAGGCGAGATGCTTGCTGCAGTGCGGACGATGTACGACAAACTGAAGAACCTTGCCGTCCGTCCGGGTGAAGGACAATGGCGGCATGCGCGCTTTCTATCAATGGCGCCATGGAACTGTCATGCAAACTTATCTGCTATTCGTACCTTGCGCCTTGTTTGGAACAGGGATCAAACACCTAGGGTTGGATCAGCGCCGCCGACCATTCGGCCAAAAAGCGCTGGCGCTTGATCGGATCGACATAGACCAGAAGTCCGGGATCAAGCCGGATCGGCCTGAGGTGCTGGCCTGCCACAAGGGCCGCCTCGTCGATCGGCGGCAGGTTCGCCTTGGCCTCTATCAGCCGCTGGCCTTCGGGCGACAGCAGGAAATCGAGAAAGCCTGCGCCAAGGTCGGCGCGCTGGGCGGTGGCCGGGATCAGGGCAGTGCGCAGCAGGGTCAGGGTGAAATCCTGGAACTCGACGATCATGCCGTCGCCGCCCTCGGGCAGGCTGGCGGTGGCGTAGCTGCCGAGCACGTTGTAGGCGAGCGCCAGGCGCCCGCTTTCAAGGTCGGAAATCATCTCGTTCGAGGCTGGATAAAGTCGGGGTGACAGCCCGCCCATCACCTCGGCCAGCCGCCAGAACGTGTCGGACTGGCGCGCGTCCTGAGTGGCGAACAGGTAGCCCGCGCCGGAGAGTTTCGGATCGTAGGTGCCGATCCGGCCTTCGAACCGGCTGGGGTGATCGCGCAGAAGGCGGATCAGGTCCTGCCTTGTGCGGGGCAGGGCCAGCCCGGCAAAGGCGCGGCGCGAGACGATCAGCACGACGGGTTCCTGCGCAAAGGCGAAAAGCTGGTCGCGCCAGTGCGCCCAGCCGGGCAGTGCCAGCGTTGCGGGCGAGCGGTGGCTTTGCGCGAAACCGTCGTTGGCGAGTTTCATCTGCAGGTCCATCGCCGAGGATATCGCCAGGTCGAAGGCGGCGGCCTCGTCATACAGCGCGCGGTGGACCTCCTGGCTGGAGGCCACGGTATACAGGATGGCCAGCCCCGGTCGGGACGACTGATAGGCGCGGATCAATGGCTCAAAAATCGCGGTGTCGGTGGTCGACAGGATGCGCAGTTCCGCACTGGCAGGGGTGGCGGCGAAAAGCGTTTCCTCTTCGATCTCGAAGGCCGCCGCAGCGGCGGCGAGCACGATCAGGCCAAGGGCAATGAAAGCTGTGCGCATGTGCCGCCTCCTGTGCGTTCGGTGATCTCGAACTGGCCGCCATGCGCGGCGGCAACCTCTTCGACGATGGTCAGCCCAAGGCCCGAACCAACCACATCGGCGGCGTTCTTGCCACGGCGAAAGCGGGCGGTCAGGTCGGGCGTGGTGGCGCCCGACAGGCCACGGCCCCGGTCGGCCACGGTCAGCACCACGCCGCCCGTGCCGTGTGTCAGCCCGATTTCGATGCTGCCATCGGGGGGCGAATACTTGATCGCATTGTCGATCAGGTTGCGCAGTGCGCTTTCGATCAGAAGACGGTCGCCCAGAACATTGATTGCGGTGTCGGGTGTGGCGACGGCAAGGGTCAGGTCCTTGAGGTCGGCGGTGGGTGCCAAGGTGCGGGCAATCTCGCGGGTGAGGGTGCAAAGGTCCAGCACCTCTTCGGTGCGCTGGTCGGAACGGTAGACGACGGTGGCGTGGTCGAGAAGCTGGGTGGCGGAACGGGCGCTGTCCTCGACCGCGCGGATCACCGAGCGCAGGGTAGCGCGGGTGGCCTCGTCATTGGTCTGGCGCAGCGCGATCTCGGCCTGGGCGCGGACCGTGGCGAGCGGCGTGCGGATGTGATGCGCGGCCTCGGCGATGAAGGTTTCGGTGCGGGACAGGGCGCCGCGCAGGCGGGCGATGAAGCCGTTCAGCGCGGTGGCGAAGGGGGCCAGTTCGGCGGGCGTCGGGTGGGCCAGCG